>DAOTFQ010000021.1:0-8376 GCA_035446665.1 Candidatus Dojkabacteria bacterium
GTCTCCAAAGACTCTTGGAGAAGAATAGAGATATAAAGGTTGTCAAAGCTTTTTTAACCCTGTATAATCCAGTTGTTTAATTAATATATCTCATATATCTTTGTTCCAATCCTGGACATAGTCCAACAAAGATATTAATAAAAGGAAAGGAAATAGAAATGGCAGAAGTAAAAAAAGAAGTCTCCAAGAAAGCTGAGACTAAAAACAAAAGTTTTCAATTACCAGAAATCATAGATTTCCTCAAAGCAGGGGTTCACTTCGGGCATAAGAAAAGTGCTTGGAACCCTAGAATGGGAAAATATATCTATGAAGTTAGAAATGGTATTCATATCATAGACCTTGTTCAAACAAGAGAGATCTTGGGAGATGTGCTAGAGCAATTAGAGAAATATTCTAATAATGGAAATATTCTAATCGTTGGAACCAAAGGACAGGCGGCTTCTGTTGTAGAAAAAGTTGCTGAAGAGAAAGGACTTTTCTATATAAACAGAAGGTGGATGGGAGGACTCTTTACTAACTTTGACGTTATTAAAGAGAGTGTTCACTCACTAATCAAAATGGAGGAACAGCTAGCTAACGGTCTTGATGATTTAGTAAAGAAGGAGAGATTACTCATCAAGAGAGATATCTCTAGACTTAATAGAATTTACAAGGGTATTAAATTCATGGAAAAACTTCCTGAAGCTGTTATTGTTATAGACAGTCAGGTTGAAAAGAATGCTATTAAGGAAGCGAGAAAAATGGGAATCCCTATTATCGCTTTAATAGACACAAACTGTAATCCAGATGTTATAGATTACCCAATTCCTGCAAATGACGACTCTATAAAAAGTATCTCTATGTTTGTAAACCTCTTCGGAGAAGTAGTTGGGAAATCTAAGAAATCTCTTGGTGTAATCGCATTAAGGAGAGATCATGAAGCAAAATTAGCTAGAATGAAGAGGCAATACGAAGAAGAGAAAGAAAGAAGAGAAAGAATGGAACAGCAAGAAAGAGAGAGGATGAAGGCACTCAAAGAAGGAAAGGTAGATACTGAGAAAGTTGGCTCTGTAGTTAGGGTTGTTAAGAAAGAGAAGAACATAGAGGATGAAGTCAAGGAAGCAGAAAAAGTAAAGGAGAGTGCAGATTCTAAATCCATAGAAGAGCTAAAACTTTCTACAAAGACAGAGAATGCCCTTAAGGTTGCTAAGATCAAGACAGTAGGGCAGCTTAAGAAGCTTTCTGAAGAAGAAATGAAAAATATCAAAGGAATCGGTCCCAAGTCCGTGGAAGAGATTCGAGAAGCAATAAGGTAGTTAATATTATTTTTAGGGGAATTAAAATGGCATATAAGGCAAAAGTAGAAGACATTAAATCTCTAAGGGCAAAAACTTCCGCTGGGATGGCTCTATGTAAAGAAGCTTTAGCAAAGTCTGATGGGGATATGGATAAAGCAGTTGAATATATTGACAAGCGAAGTGATGTTATAAGCCGACTCAGGAATTTAACAGGAGCGAAGATTGGTTTATGTAAATTAGCTTTGGAAGAAGCAGAAAAAGATTTTGAAAAAGCTGTAGAAATTATTAAAGAGAGAGGATGGGATGAGCCTATAGGGGAGGATTTAGGAGAAAAGGTTGAGGGAGTTATTGAATCATACGTTCATGGAAAAGAACAAAAGCTTGCAGCCCTCGTTGAGGTTAGATGTAAAACAGATTTTGTTGCAAGGAATGAGGATTTCAGAGAGTTTGCTCATGAAGTAGTACTTCAGATAGCAGCGATGAAGCCTCAGTATATATCTAAAGAAGATGTTCCTGAAGATATTTTGGCTGAATTAAAAGAGCTTTTCATGAAAGAGGCCAAGATGGAAGGCAAACCAGAAAATATAGTAGAAAAGATTGTAGAAGGTAAGATGGAGAAGTTTTATTCAGAGAAATGTCTTTTAGAACAGAAGTGGTTTAAGGACGAAGAGAAAACTATAGGAGAACTCTTGGGTAGTGCTGTTCAGAAGATGGGGGAGCCTATAGAGATAGTAAGGTTTGTCTTGTGGGAAATGGGTCAGTAAATTCCTAAATTTTTCAATTACGGAGGGCCTGTTCTCTTGTTAAAGTTTCTTTATTGATATACAATTATTTTATAATATTTGAGCTAAATACGGTATGGATATAGATCTATTTAAGAAAGATATTGAAAAGTGTGTAGAACACTTGAAAGAAGATCTCTCTCAAATAAGGACTGGACGTGCAAACCCTGAACTGGTCGAAGATGTTACAGTTGATGCTTATGGTGCTGTAACCCCAATTAAGAATGTTGCCACTATAAGTGTTGTTGACGCAAAAACAATTAATATTCAGCCTTGGGACAAATCAATAGTAGATAATCTTGCTCATGGCTTAGAAGATGCTAACTTAGGATTCTCAATAATTGCAGAGGGCGATAGGGTCCTAGTTAAACTTCCAGACCTTACAGAGGAGAGAAGAAAAGAATATGTGAAGATTATGAAAGAGAGAATAGAGGATGGAAGAGTAGCTGTAAGACAAGTTCGTCAGAAGTATATGAAGGAGATAGATGAAGCTCAGAAGGACGGCTTTTCTGAAGACCAGGCGGATAGATTAAGAGATGAAATAGAAAAAATTGTGAAAGAAACAAATGATCGAATAGAAGAGATAAGAAAAGAAAAAGAGAAAGAGCTTACAACAATTTAAATTTTATCTCCAAAACATGTTATCCATGGTTGTTAATATAATCCTTTTCGTATTTGTAATTGGTTTTTTAACTTTAATTCACGAATTAGGGCACTTTCTTGCAGCCAAATCTGTTGGAGCAAGGGTTTATGAATTCTCTGTGGGTTTTGGTCCTAAGTTGATATCAAAGAAATATGGAGAGACACTTTACTGTATAAGGATAATCCCTCTTGGTGGTTTTGTGAAAATATTGGGAGATGGAGATCCTAGTGAATATGAAAAGGAGGGAGAGGACCTAAGTAAAAGCGAATATAACCTGAATAATAAATCTAAAATTGCCCAGATTTTTGTTATGTTGGCAGGGGTATGTATGAATATCCTCTTTGCTATTTTCTTTTACTACATAATTCTTGCTTTTAATGGTTGGAGGACTAGTCCTGTGTATGTAGATTTCTCAGATATTAATGTTGTTGCTGCTGATGTAGAAAAAACATTGGGATATAGTGTGCTGGAAGATGGTAATGCTATAAAATCTGGAATCCCAGAGTATGGTGTGATTAAGGGAATTAATGGGGTTGAAGTAAGTGATAAAGACTCCTTAACAGAAGTGATAGAAGGAGCAGAAGAGATTACTCTTTTGGTTTGTGATGAAATGGAGAAAGAGTGCGGAGAGTATCCCATAGTAGTCGATGAGTCAGGGAAGATAGGAATATTTCTTTCCTATGGTTATATTTTAGATTATTCTGACCACAAGGTTTTTGCAGGTCCTCTTTATTTAACAAACAATCTTAAGATAATAGGGAGGGTTCTGTCTTCTATGCTTGGAACAGCTAAAGAGACTGGTGACTATTCTGACTTGTCTAATACTGTATCTGGTCCAGTTGGGATTTTTCTCCTCATAGATAGTCTTAAGACGAGGGGCCTTTTAGTATTTATCTCTTTAGTTGCAGATCTTTCTATCTCTCTTGCAATTATGAATATTCTTCCAATTCCTGCCTTGGATGGTGGTAGGGTACTAATTGTTGCTTTGGAAGGAATTTTTAGAAAAGATTTTGATGAGAAATTAAAGGCAATTGTTATAAATGGTAGTATGATTCTCTTAATGGTTCTGGTAGTATTGATAATGATAAAGGATGTTATTAATATAGATACTATGAAGGAGATGCTTGGATAATGGAAGTAATACTGCCTAATGAAAATAAAAAGAGAATAATAATACTTTCAATATTAGCCTTTGTTTTTCTTGTCTCAGGAATTTTCCTTTTGTGGAGAGTTAATCAGCCAGAGACAGTAGCTCCAGAAGATAGTGAAGCAGCTCCGGCCTATTGTGTTCCCGAATATCCTCCTTACAATGCTATGCCATATGAGACAACACCGGCTCCTCAGAAATCTGAGCTTATCTTATATTACCGAGCGATACCCCCATATACAGCGTTGGCTCAATTTATTATCGAAGGCCCAAATGGTCAGAGGTATACAATCAATGCATCTTCAAGCCAAGTCAGAATTAAGACAGGTATAATACTTGAAAAGGGAGAAAAAGCCAGGATGCGAACTGTCTATGAGAAACCTGGAGGTGGTGTAGCTATAGGTTGGCAACCAGTGAATCCTGGTAACACATGTGGATCTGGAGCAATGGGTCCTCCACAAAATGGGGATTGTAAAAGATATGCGAAAATAGATGTTTCTAGTTATATTTCCTGGGCAGATAGCTTCGGGGGGGAAACATTAATCTCTAGGCAGTGTTGGGCTGATGCTAAGGAGTGGGAAGGTGACTATGATTTTAATGATTTTTTTGTACAGCTTTATTATCTTCCCATCGCACCTCCACCACCTCCGCCACCTCCACCACCTCCGCCACCTGCTCCGGTCTGTGACGGCGGGAATTGGGACAACTTAGGCAAACCCTCTGGGGTATACCCATATTGTTCAGAGATTAAATATTCCTTTGTTGCAAGAGATACAGATGGAGTAGATAAAAGTACTATAGTTGTGAAGGTAAATGGTGATGATAGAGTAAATGCAAGAAAAACTACTATTAAAACAGGAGACACGGAAGTTAGAGTTGATGAGACCCTTTCAACAGAAACAAATTGCTTAGAATCAGGAGATTACACAATAACTGCATATTGGAAAGATAAGACAGGAGCAGGAGGTCCTGGGACTAGTTGTGCTTTAACTACATCTTTTACTGTAGCTGAGGAGATAAAGAATCCTGATTGGGATATTACAAAACTCCCAGTAGAATCGTGTGTAGATGATAATACCGAGAATCCTAAGGCCAAATTGGAGTATGTCATAACCATAAAGAATAAGGGAGAAGGTAGTGGGGAGATAACCTCCATAGTAGATACACTAGATTCCAAAGTCCTAGAAGAATATATAGAGGAAATAGGTTCTAATGGTGAATTCTCAGGTGGGAAAATATCTTGGGTATTAACAGGAACAGATAGACTATTTACTCCAGGTCAATCTAAGACATATACCTATTCTTTTGTAGTTCCCAAGGATGCTTTTGGAACCTATGATAATACAGTAGAGGCAATTCCTAGTGTAGGAAATTCTTTAATAGCGAATGCAAGTATAATTACAGATTGTATTATCCGAGAACCAGAAGAACCTATAGATGAACCAGAGATTCCTTCTGATGAGCCTCTCCCAGGGACAGGTATCTTTGATGACACCAAAACAGCTATGATTTCTGGTTTCCTTCTAATAATTCTTGGTTTTACATGGAGATTCTTTGGTAGGGGAGTATATCTATCTGTAGAATTTCTTGGCAAAGTCCCTAGAAAGATTTCCATACAAATGAAAGATCTAAAAGCAGACATAAGAGCAAAAAGAAGAATAAAAGAAATGAAGGTCGCGGAAAAGAGAAAAAAGGATTTTGAAAGAAAAGTAGTAAAAGACTAAAAACTTATGCTATAATCACCACGCAATATTATTTAATAAAAGAACCATGGCTGTAATAGTACATTCTAACGAAAACATAGACAGTGCCCTTAAGAGACTCCATAGAGAGGTCTTAAGAGAGAAAACTCTGGATACTTACAGAGAGAAACAGTACAGGACTAAGAAAGCGGATGAAAAGATTCAGAAAAGAAGAGAATGGGCAAAGATGAAGAGAAGAAGAAGAGCTGCTGCACGAAGAGCTAAGTAAATTATTACTAAATATACCCTATGTCTCTAACAGACACCCTCAGAAAGGACATGTTTCAAGCCATCAAAGATGGTGCGAAGGATGAATCTGAAATACTAAAAATGGCTTTAGCTTCAATTAAAAATGTTCAAATAGAATCTGAAGAGGAATTAACAGACAAAGAAATTCAAAAGATATTAAGAAGTGAGGTTAAAAAGATAAAAGATTCCATAGAGCAATTTAAAAAGATGGAAAGAGAGGACCTTGTCTCTAAAGAAGTTTCTCAATTAGAAGTTCTACAGAGTTACCTTCCAAAACCCATGAGTGAAGACGAAGTGAGGAAAGTTGTTGAAGCAAAGGTTAAGGAATTAAATGCAGAAAGCATGAGAGATATGGGGAAAGTTATGGGAGTAGTAATGAAGGAACTAGAAGGAAAGACAGATGGAAATACCGTTAAGGATATAGTTCAAGATATCCTAAGTTAAGATTCCATCTATGACCCTAAACATCCATAACTGGACAAAATTACAAGAATATTTCCCAAATACTAATGTAGATAAGGAAGAACTTAAGGAGGTTCTTCTAAAAAACTTTCTTAGTTACAAAAAAAATATTAAAAGTGCAAATTCTCTTTCAGAAATAGACACCATAAATATAATATTCATATCATCTAGAGAAATAAAAAGATTAAATAGAGAATTCAGAAAGAAAGACTCTGTAACAGATGTTCTTTCATTCACAATAGAACAAGATCCCTTAATTGGGGAAATATACATCTGCCCAGAGTACATATCCCAGAAATATCCCTTTGAGGAAGTTCTCAGAGACATTCTCCATGGCTTTTTACATCTTTTAGGGTATGAACATGTAGGACATTTTTCTGAAGCTTTAGAAAGCAAAGAAGAAATGTTTGTAAAACAAGAGAATATATTGCAGAATGTATTAGATGAAATTAATAACAGGGTTAGGTAACCCAGGAGAAAAATATTCTAATACTAGACATAATGTCGGTTTTCTTTTCTTAGATCTGTTAAGAGAGATGTTCCTCTACCAAAAAGATATTTCTACTACAGATTGGAAAAAAGAAAAGATCTTTTCTTCAGAATTAGCATTTTTAAAAGAAGGGAGCAGGGTAATAGCAACTATGCAAAAGCCCTTGACATATATGAATAGGTCTGGGGAAGCTGTTGCTAAACTTATTAAGAAGTATGAAATAATAGACTTGGCAGATAACTTTATCCTTGTTCACGATGATTTAGATATTCCCTTGGGTAAATTCAAGATCCAAAGAGGGAAATCACCTCTTGGGCACAACGGAGTAAAGAGTGTAGAGGATGGGACAGGTATGGTTGACTTTAAGAGAGTAAGAATAGGTGTAGAGGCTAGGGAGAACAAAAATATCCCTGGGGAAGATTATGTTTTAACAAAATTTTCCAAAGATGAACAAGAAGTCATAAATGAGGTTATACAGGAGGCTATAAAAGGAGTTCTTGCGGACATCCTAATCTAGTTGTTTCCTCTATTACTAAAGGAATCCTGTATAGTTATTTCTGTATATAGAGTATAAATTCTTCTTTGTAAACCTGATTTACTTCTCCATATGTATGTTTGGTTAAATGCTCGTCCCCTTCAAGAACTGTTGCCAGATAATTCTCTCCAAGTGTTATCCCTAGGTTAAGAATATTTGATTCTTGCTGAGAATCCTCGCTCTTATAATCTTCGTCAATATTATCGCTAATCCGTTCTACTAAGAAAAATATCTTCCCCGGAATTATTCTAGCATCATCATCTACCTGAATCTCCTCTAACATCTCTTTCTCCTCAAGATATTCAAATAGGAGGGAGGGGTATTCATAATCAGAGTAGAAATAAGATTCAAAACCATATCTCTGAACATGATAATTCCTTAAAACCGGTTCAATAGGGAGTCTGAGATTGTAATGTGCTTGTGAAATTATTCTGTAGGAACTAAAACCTCCGAAGGCATTCTTTGACTTTGCTATCAAGGTGTTATTATCTTGGTTTGTCCACTTGTCCGAAGCCATAATCCCTTCTACCTCCTTAAATAACTGTTCTGAATCGACCTTCTCAAGATTGTCCTCCTTAGTATTCCCGACATCTGGATCTTGTCCATCTGAAATAGAGTCATAATCTATGTCATGCACAAGTTTCTGTCCCTCTTCATACATATAGCTTCTGTTGTAGGTATTAGAAGAGGCCCAGATTGTAAAGGGGATATAAAAGGTGGTTAGTAATATTAGGATTTTAAGAGAGGTATCTACGACTCTGTTCTTTCTAACAAATTTTTTGTAAAGAGCATATACAAATATTGCTATGAAGAATATCTCAATGGAGTCCATTACTGAAAAAGGAAAATTTGCAAAAAGATTTGGTTCGAATATGTACTTTATTAGATAGAACTTATCTCCTGATACAGGATAAGCCAACATAATACTGTCCACTATAAAGTCTGCAAAAAGGTGGGAGAGAGTTCCGATTAGGAAAGTGTTGGCTAGAATAGGTGACAAATTGTCATCTAAAGCTTTGTTAGTCTCCTTGTTGAGAAACTTCTCTTTG
>DAOTFQ010000022.1:0-8370 GCA_035446665.1 Candidatus Dojkabacteria bacterium
GAGACTATGCTTGGCAATATGAAAAGGATTTAGGGAGGACAGGGAGCAAGGTGGACGCCGAAGGTATTGATTTCAGAAGGGAATTCTAGGATTCTTGACAAGAGTATCTTCTTCAGATAGATTGATTAATAACCTCAAATACTAGTAAACATATGTCAAAATTCATTTTCGTGTCTGGTGGAGTCATTTCTGGAATAGGCAAGGGTGTCTCTGCTGCCTCAATAGGTTTTATTCTCAAATCTTGTGGTAAAAAGATTAGTATGATTAAGGCCGATCCTTATATAAATATAGATGCTGGGACGATGAATCCCCTTGAACATGGAGAGACATTTGTTCTAGATGATGGTTTTGAAACAGATATGGATATAGGGACATACGAGAGGTTTACGAATCAATCGTTCAGTAGGCCCAATTCTATGACACTAGGAGCTGTTTTGGACAGAGTTATTAAGAAGGAGAGATCTTTGGAATTTGATGGTAAATGGGTGAGTTTAGATCATCACATTCCTGAGAGCATTGTGCAATGGATAACAAAAGTTTCAAAAGAGGAAAACTCAGATATCACAATCATTGAAATAGGAGGGACAGTTGGTGAGGTCGGCAATGGTCTTATGCTTACAGCAAATAAGTTCATGAAGCTTGCTAATCCTAAGGATGTTATCCATGTTCATGTAACTTACTTGCCCATTCCCCCCATGTTGGGAGAGATGAAAACAAAGCCTGCACAGCTTTCTGTTCAACAATTAAACAGTTACGGTATTCATCCAGATTTCATAATTGCAAGGTCTGAACAGTCACTAGATCAAGAGAGGATTGATAAAATTAGTAAGTACTGTTTTATTTCTTCTTCTCATGTGATATCTGCTCCAGATATAGATTGTATCTATGACATCCCCTTAAATTTTGGTAAAGCAAATATTGGTGAAGAGATTATTGATGCTCTTAATATGGAACGGAAGAAGACACCTCTGTATCCTAATTGGGAGAAGAAGGTTAAGAAAATAAAAAATCCTAAGAAGAAATTAGATATTGGAATAATAGGGAAATATTATAAGAGTGGAGATTTTGACTTAAAAGATTCATATGTTTCTGTTTTAGAAGCAGTAAATCATGCTGCTTGGGAAAATTCGGTGAAACCGACAATCCACTGGATAGTTGCAGATGGCTTGGAAAAAGACAAGAAGAAACAGAGTGAGATTTTAGAGATGGACGGCATTATTGTGCCTCAAGGTTGGGGCTCTAGAGGTTCTGAAGGAAAGATTAAGGCTGTGCAGATTGCTAGGGAGAACAAGATACCCTACTTAGGTCTCTGTTACGGTATGCAGATGGCTACCATTGAGTATGCTAGGAATGTTTTAGGTCTAAAGGATGCTAATTCCCAAGAGGTTAATCCTAATTCTAAGAATCAGGTTATACATCTAATGAAGGAACAACAGGAATTAATTAAAAACAAAGAGTATGGAGGGACTATTCGTCTAGGGGCTTGGCCATGTAAGCTGGATAAGGACTCTATCGTTTATGAACAATATAAGAAGTATAAAAACGAGCTATATGCAGAACTTCCTATTGTTATGGAAAGACATAGACATAGATATGAATTTAACAATGAATATAGAGAAATTTTTGAAAAATCAGATTTCAAGTTATGTGGTAGAAGTCCAGACGATATGCTAATTGAAGCGATAGAACTACCAAAGAAGGTTCATCCATTCTTTGTAGGAACTCAGTATCATCCAGAATTAAAGAGTAGGTTTTTAGAACCACATCCATTATTTATGGGCTTTATAGAAGCCAGCTTAAACAAAAAATAGGAAATTGAAAAGGGAAAGTCCCAAAAGGATTGGCTACTTAGCCACATAGAATTTAGCATCAACTACAATAGCTCTGTCTTCCGTTACAATAACTGGGTTTATATCCATGCTAACAATCTCTGGATAAGACACAAGTAGTTTCTGTATAGACATAATTAGGTCTATGATCTTCTCTCTTGGCAGAGGTGGTTTCCCACGGTATCCATCTATTATCTCTGAAACTTTTGTTTTAGAAAGTATTGCATCTATTTTCTCTCTATTCTCTGGTACTAGTATGTGCCTTATATCCCTGTAGACCTCTGTATATATCCCTCCTTGACCAATTGCAAGAAGATGTCCAAACCCTTGCCCATCTTTTTCGTAAATATCTATGCCACCCTCTCTGTTTGCACCAATAAAGAATTCTAACTTTCCTGATATCATTTCCTGTACCAGGATCTTAGGGGCCACATTACCAGTAGTTTTTGTAACGGTTTCTTTTAATTCTTGGTACTTCTCCTCAAATTCACTAATGGTTCTAATATCTAAATGGAGGGCCTTAAAGTCTGTCTTATGTGCCAGGTCTTCAGAGGTTGCCTTAATAGCTACTGGGAAAATAGTAGAAGCAAAGTCCCTACCCTGCTCTAGACTGCTTACAACTTTTTGCTTAGGAGTATCTATACCAAACTCTTCAAGTATTTTAATACCCAATTCATCTGGGATAACATTGCTTCTGTCTGGAACAATTTCTTCATTTATCTCCGTTTTGTATTTAGGCTTCTTAAAATAATCATCTGAATTTACAACTTTTGTTAATTCTTTATTCTCCTCAAACTCTGCGAGTTTAGAAATAAGTCTAATAGCTTCCTGTATGTCAGTAAACCAAGGGGCATTTGCTTCTTCTAGTATTCTTATTCCTGCCTTTATATCCTTTCCTCCAAGAAAACAAGAGAATATTGGTTTAGAAGTTTTCTTCATTAGTTCTGTAATAACATTTGCTGTTGCCTCTATCTCGGTAATAAGTTGAGGTGTTAGAATTACAAGGATACTATCTACTGTAATCTCGTCTAGAAGTTCATTTATTGTGTTTTTGTATCTGTCACTTTTTGCATCCCCAAGGATATCTACTGGGTTTTTAATACTTGCTTCTGGGGGGAGGATTTTAAGGAGTTTCTGGATTGTCTTCTCTCCAATCTCTGCAACTTCCATGTCTTTTTTTTCTATCATGTCTACAGCAATAACTCCTGGACCTCCTGCGTTGGTAACAATCCCAATTCCTTTTCCTTTGGGAATGATATCTAGATCTATTAACCTCATTAGTTTGAAGAGTTCATCAGAGTTCTCTGTATATATCATGTTACCTTTCTTTATAGCGGCTATTGTGGTGTCAAAGGAGGAAGCCAGGGAACCTGTGTGTGAGGATATTGCTTCTTGAGCCTTTTGGGAACTTCCTGGAGCAATTAGTAATATAGGCTTCTTGGCTTTCTGGGATAGAGTAACAAACTCTTTTCCATCGCTAAATTCTTCTAGGTAAAGTGCAATAGCTTTTATATCATTGTCTGAAACAAATAGTTCCATTAATTCATTCTCATGTATATCTGCTTTGTTCCCTATTGATACAACATGTGAGAATCCTAGACTTTTCTCACAAGCCATATCTAGTATAGCTGTGCAGAATGCTCCAGATTGAGAGATGAAGGCTATTTTCCCGTCTCCAGGATTTTCTCTTGCAAAGGTCAGATTAATTTTAGCTTTGTTATTTATAAAGCCAAGACAGTTAGGTCCTATTAACCTAATATTTTCTCTCTTTAGCTTTGTGGTTATTCTCTCTTCTAATTGGGCACCCTCGGGTCCAACTTCCCTAAATCCTGCAGATATTATTAAAACACTTTTAACTCTTTTCTCAACACACTGATCAACAACATCTTCTACAAATTGATGTGGGATTGCAATACAAACCATATCTATGTCTTCTGGGATAGCTAGGATATTAGGATAGACCTTTCTTCCTTGCAACTCTTCATACTTAGGATTAATAGGATATATCTTTCCGTTATATCCTCCATTAATTAAGTTCTTGAGAATTACAGAACCTATTTTCTCTGAATCTTGGGAAACACCTACTATGGCTATGGATTTGGGAGAAAGTATTGATGACTCCATTTATTATTCAAAATATTTTAAAAGGTTTTTAATATCATGTGTTTTAACTTCATCAACCAGTTCTGTTATTGAGTCCTTTCTACTTTCTAATGAATCATAGAATGTAGGAAGGGTTTTGTTCTGGTAGATTATACCAGTATATAGGGGTGAATTGTTAGTTAATACAGTCCTAGCACTTTCTATGGAATCGGCGTTGTAATTTTCTATTTCATTAACATCTTTAATATTCTCTTTCGCCCATTCTGGTGTGAACTCCCTGTTGTATGTTGGGCATAGTTGTAGTACCTCGACGATACTACAACCTTTGTTTCCTATTGCAGCTTTAAAGATTTCTCCCATTTGGAGAAGATTGCCTGAGTATGTTCTAGCATAAAATGACGGATCTTGATTCAATATAAATTCTGGAATGCTAATATTTCTTTCAGGAATACCTTTGGGGAGACCATACATAGGTTTCTCCTTTGGGGTAGTAACTGTAGCTTGTCCAGTTGTAAGTGCAAAGCTCGCATTATTGTGTATTAATATTGTTATATTATAATTGGATCTAATGGCATGTACTAAGTGATCCAACCCTTCGTGAAAACAGCCTCCATCTCCGATATCTGCTATTGTAGTCATTCTTCTGTTTGCAAGATGTGCTCCTATTGCCAAAGGAATAGATCTCCCATGTAAGCCTTTAAAACCATAGGAGGTTATCATGTCTGCACCGTTACCATTACAGCCTATGTCAAAGGACATAAAAAGTTCTGATGGAGAAATGTCCATTTCAGATAACGCTTTTTTCAAGGAGGCATGTATTGCAAAATTTCCACATCCTGGACACCAGGTAGGAATGTTTGGTGAATTGTAGTCTGTTATTTTTACTCCCATTTAATTTTTTAAGAAATCTAAAATATCTTCTACAAAGAATGGCCTCCCATCATATTTCAAAAGCTTCTCTTTAAATTCATACCCTATGTTTTCTTTAATGAAATTCCCTAATTGCCCTGTTTGGTTGTTTTCAACTAATACTAGTCTTTTATTTGTTGCTATTAACTCTTCCAATCTTTCTGTTTTAAGTGGAGAGATATATTCATAATGTAAATAACCCACCTTTCTAGAGTCCTTGTCTGCCTCTATTGCGTCTATTACTGTATTTTTTACGCTTCCCCAACTCACAAAGACTAAATCAGGATTTTTGTCTCCATACAGTGTTGGCTCTGGTAATTCTTTTGTAAGAGTTTCTAGTTTTTTTAGCCTCTTATTTGCCATTGCTATTGTTCTCTCCGAATCTTCTATACTAGATCCATCTTGTGAATGTTCATCACTGTTTGCCAAGTAAGGTTTTTTATCCTTCGAGGGTATCCATCTAGGAGATATTCCAGTATCTGTTATTTGGTATCTTTGCACCTCTCCTTCTGTTTTTTCTATACATCCCCTTTCGATTTTTTCAACTCTAGGCATCTCCTTAAAATTGAAGATGGATTCAGAAATCTGTTTCTCCATAAGAAGTATTACTGGTAATTGGTAAATTTCTGCTAGATTAAAAGCCTTCTGTATCAATGTATATGAAGACTTGGCGTCGCTTGTGGCAATAACAACCCTTGGGAATTCTCCATGGCCGGCTTTAAGAGCTATGTTGAGATCGGAAGCACCTGTCCATGTTGGAAGACCTGTTGCAGCACCCGTTCTTTGAGAAAGGATAACAACAAGGGGGGTTTCAGACATCCCTGCACAGGAGATAGTTTCAGACATCAAATCAAATCCTCCACCTGAAGTAGCTACTAGGGAGCGTGTGCCCATATACATACTTCCCATTGCCATCTGTACCGCCGTGATTTCATTCTCAGCCTGTTTAACAAGTATCCCTGTTTCCTTTGCATGCTCTCCCATATATTTGAATATGGAAGTAGAAGGAGTCATTGGATAAGCATAGTAAGCTCTAACCCCTGCGGAAATTGCTCCTAAAGCAATAGCGTTGTTACCAGTCATCACATAACCATTGTTATTATTGAACATTTCTTTTTTGGGTTTGTCTATTTTCTTTGCATATTCTGGTCTAAAGGTGGCAGAATTATATCCTGCTCTTACACAATTTTCTTCAGCCTTAAGATCTACATTTTTGTTCTCAAAGTGCCTTAATACAACACTAACCAGTATATCTAGTTTTGATTCTAGAATTCTCCATAAAAATCCAAGCACAACGATGTTGGACATAATCTTTATACCTCCAGCTTCTAGGGCTATATTTTCTGAATCGAGGAATATTGAAGATATGTTTTTTTTCTCTATATACAGTTTTTGCTCATCTGTAAGATTAATATCTTTTCGGTCGTAAACAATAATTCCATTTTCCTTAACATCTTTTAAATATTCATTTAAGGAATTGGGTGTGAAGGCAAGAAGTATGTTGCAATATCTTGAAGATGAGTTAATCTCTTTATTCGATATATCTACCTGGTAAGAGGCGATTCCTCCTTTTATTAAAGAGGGATATTCTCTGTAAGCAAAAACTCTCTGACCATCTCTCTTAAGTGCTCTAACAAGCAATACCCCTATTGTGTTTATTCCTTGTCCTGAGGCCCCTCCAAATTTTACAGAAATTCTCTGACTTGGCATATTGTTTTAATATACTTGATGTCGTTTAATATGTAAACTCTAAGACTCTTTTGACTAAGAATTTTTCCTGGTCTAGTCAAATAATGTACCCTTACCCGTTTCTAAGACTCTCTCAATATTCCATGTTAGATCCTCTTTCTCTGTTATATTGTTTAGCATCCATTCAAGGTAGCCTCTATCTTCTTTTGCTATGTCTGTTAATAAATGCCCAGCATATTTACCGAAATTAATGTTTCTAATAAAGGCAGGTTCCTTAGAGATTTGTATCATATTTTCAATGCTTAACTTGCTATTGTTTTGTATGTACTTAAAAAGGTCCTTTAGGAAGTAAACATCACTTAGAGCATCATGGGCTGTATTGTGGTCTTGGTTCTCTTTTTTGTAAAGACCAAGATAGTATCTAAGATACTGTAATGAATAGCTCTCTAAATCTCTCTCTTCCTCTGCAAACATATTCCTAGCAAGTTTAAAGGTACATATGGTTTTGGGGATTTCAATTCCTTTTCTTTCTAGAACCTCTTTGTCAAATTCTACATTGTGTGCCACCCAGATATATTCTTTAGCTAGGTGCTTTAGAAATGTTTTTAGATCTTTTCCTGCAAATTCTTTCTCCTTATAATCTCCTGGAACTTTTGCTTCTACGAATGTGGGGTAATCTGCCAGGAATTCTGGGGTTAGATGATGTATTGCCATGGCTGTGTAACTGACTTCCTGTATAGGATTAAAAAACATGTTTAAAGTTGTGCCCTCCTCTTTTAGAATTGCAAGTTGGACTATGTCTTTGCTTTGGATGTCAGTTGTTTCTGTGTCAAAGTACAGTATTTTATCTTTTTTGTTCTCTTCCATGCTTTCAGTATACCATTAATTAGTTTCAATAATGTTGTATAATTTACCATGATAATAACTAAACCAAAAGAAGAAAAGATCTTAAAAGAGGCTGCTAGTATATCTGTAAAGATTTTATCCCAATTAAGAGATGAAATAAGAGAAGGTGTTACGCCTCTAGATATTGATAGACAGGCTGGTTTTTTATGTAAAAAGTACGGTGTAAAACCCGCATTCAGGAGGGTGAATGGTTATAATTACAATACCTGTATATCCGTAAATGATGTTGCTGTTCATGGGATTCCGAAGGACATACCTTTTAAAAAGGGGGATTTAGTTTCTATAGATTTTGGAATCTATCACAAAAAATTTTATACAGACCACTGTTGGACTTGGAGTATAGGGAAACCGTGTAAAGAAAATGCTAAGCTTCTCAAAGCTGGAAGAGATGCTGTGGAGAATGCTGTTTTGAAAGCAGTTGTAGGAAACAGGGTTGGAGATCTGGGATATGAGATGGAAAAGGAAGCAAATGAGAATGGATACAACACTCTTAGAATGTTTGTAGGACATGGAATTGGTAAGACATTGCATGGTGAGCCTGAGATATATGCATATGGAGAAAAGGGTACTGGGCAACCTCTTGAAGATGGTATGGTAATTTGTGTCGAATGTCAGGTTGTCGATGATATCTCCGATGTAGAGATAGATGAGGATGGTTGGTCTGCAAAGACAGTAAATGGCGGAAACAGTGTGATGTTTGAATATATGGTTATTGTGAGAGATAAAAAGCCAGAGATTTTAACAAATACCCTAGATTGGGGTACAACTGTTTAGATTCTTCCAAAAATGGTATAATATACTATAGGTTGAATACCTATTTGTTTCTTTTTGTCTTAGTACATAAGGAACAATTGCTCTTTAAAAAGGTCTATCTAAACATATTCTCCGGGTTGATAACGACACCAAGGTATTTATCCATATCGTATAAATGCTT
>DAOTFQ010000023.1:0-8131 GCA_035446665.1 Candidatus Dojkabacteria bacterium
AAAGAGGCCCTCAAACACCCTTTGGACAGTATGTTCCCTACACACTTACTATAACCCCTCATCTAGATTCTCCCAAAACCCAGATTCTATGGAACATGCCGGCAACTCTTAAGGCTGATCCTAAGCATAATGAGTTTGTATCTTTAAAAAAAGATCAGACATATGTTCTTGAAGGGAGAATCAGACCATTAAGGGGTGGTGCTTATGATTTTTCAATATCTGTAATATCTTGGCAACATGATACAAATTACACCAACTCCGTTGGAGACAATGTTGTATTTAATGATAATCTGGTTTTCCAGCCAGTTAGCTCACATTACCAGTGGATGAACGTACTAAAGTTTGCTTTAATCTTTATTGGTTTTGCTATTGTAGTAGTAATAGCAGTTATTATAGTCAAGAAATATACAAAAAAGGCTAAGGATTGGCTAACGCCACCTGGTTGGTAAACTTTGTAGGAAAGAGATTCCATGGATTAATCCTCGAGAAAATAGGAGATACTCTTGTCTAACTCTTTAGCAATTTTAAGAAGATTACCTACAGGTGGATATACAGTTCCCTTCTCATACATACTTATGGATTTATCTGAAAGCCCTACTCTCATCCCCAAGCTTTTCTGGGAATACCCTTTCTCTTCTCTAGCTTTTTTTAATCTTTGTGCGAATATTTTTGTGTTCATTATTCTCCCATTATTAAATAACGTAATCTGTCCCAAAAAGTTTTCTCTCTCTCAACAACTTTGTTCATTGGTACACTTGAAACAGTGTAATGTACTCCATTTTCTTCTAAAACTTGGCCATCTAGATAAGGAGGAGTCTCTTTTGTCTCTCTTAACTCTTTTATTGTTGCATTTTTCTCTTCAAGAAGGCTTTTAAGTTGTTTAAATTCCTCTTCGTTATCTTTAACCTTAGACTTAAGTTTTAAAACCTTAGATTTTAACTTTGAATTGGTTTCTTCTAAATCTGGGAAACTTCTAGCCATTTCTAAAAGTTCCTTATGTTCGTCTCCCTCTAAAAGCTTTTTAACAATCTCTTCTTTCTTCGCAGAACTGTATTTGTAGTAAGCCATTTCTCTAGAAGAGGGTTCTCTTCCAAGAACCTGCTTATATATCTTTTTAACTAAAGGGGACTTTTTCACAGGTGGTTTTCTCATAGAAAAAGATGAAGCAGAAGCTCCCCCTTTAGAAAAAGAATCTGTGTCATCACCCTTGTCCCATAAAGGTACATCAACATTCTTCATACGTATGATTATATTACAAATTGTGGATAATTAGTAGTACGGTGCATTTACAAAAGCAGGAGACGGGACTCGAACCCGCAACCCTCTGTTTGGAAAACAGATATTCTAACCAATTGAACTACTCCTGCATTTATATAAATATACTAACTCTCTTTCTCCCCTTCAACCGTTTCTTCCTCTGTAGGGGTTTCAACCTCTTCTGCAACCTGTTCCTCTACATCTCCAGTTACTGGTATTTCAACTCCTGCATCCTCTTCATCTGTTAAGTAGATATTTGTTGTTTCTCCTGCTTTAAGAGCTCTCTTTCCAACTCTCCCTCTTAGATAGTAAAGCTTAGATTTCCTTACAGAACCTCTCTTAACAATCTCTATCTTTTCTAAAGCTGGTGCATGAAAAGGAACAATCTTTTCTACTCCAACTCCGTAAGATATCTTTCTTGCTACTAGGTTTTTACTTAAACCAGAACCCTTGATAGCAATAACAACACCTTCAAAGACCTGTATTCTTTCTTTCCCTCCTTCTTTAATTTTTAGATGTAGTCTCACAGTATCTCCGACTCTAACATCGGGTCTTTTCTTGTAAAAACTCTCTTCAGCCTTCTTAATTACATTGGTGTCCATAATAATTACCTTAAAATATTACTAATTTGCAGTTGTGATTATAGAATAAATTTCAGAAATATGCCACAATGTACACAACAACTGCCTATGAATGCAAAACAAAAAGTCCTATTAATAATATTAGATGGTGTGGGAGCAGCTCCTAAAGGTCTTGGAAACGCAGTAGTTTTGGCACAACCAGAAAATCTAGCTAAACTCTGGTCCACATCTCCAAGAACATATTTATTAGCTTCAGGAAAATCCGTAGGACTACCACCAAATGTCAAAGGAAACAGTGAGGTTGGACATCTTAACCTGGGTGCTGGAACTGTTGTTCTTCAAAATTTGCCAAGAATAAATAAGGCTATAGAGAATGAGCTTATTTATAAAAACAACACCTTAAAAAATGCCTTTAAACATGCACAGAAATATAATAGTAATATTCATCTTATTGGCTTAGTAAGCGACGGATCTGTCCATTCACATATAAATCACTTCAAAGCTCTTGTTGACTATTTTGCCAGATTAAATTTCCAGAATGAACTATATATCCATGCTATTACAGATGGAAGGGATACAGCTCCAAATTCTTCATTAAAATATTTAGTAGAACTAGATAAATTCTGCTTAGAAAGAGGTCTTGGAAAGATAGCAACTATTGTTGGAAGATATTTTGCAATGGATAGAAACAGAAAATGGGATAGAACCCAGAGAGCTTACTATCTTTTTGAAAAAAACATGGGAGAGAAATTCCCAACTTATCACCAAGCAATAACAGCATCCTACCAAAGAGGTATCACAGACGAATTCATGGAACCTACTGTCATAAACCCAGGGAAGGTAGAACCTAATGATGTTGTTATTATGGTAAATTTCAGGCCAGATAGAACCCTACAAATAACAGAAGCTTTTATATCTTCTAACTTCCCTGGTTTTGTTAGAAAACCGATAAGCAATCTCTATGTTGCAACAATGACGGAATACAGAAAAGACCTCCTTGTAAATGTGATATTTCCCAAGCATTATATTGACCTCCCATTAGGGAAGATTATAGATTCTGTGGGTCTAAGACAATTAAGAATCTCAGAGACGGAAAAATTTCCTCATGTTACTTACTTCTTTAACGGAGGACAGCCTTCTCCGTACTCCAAGGAAGATCGTGTAGTAGTACCTTCTCCAAGGGTTCCTACTTATGATCTGAAACCTGAGATGAGTGCTCTGGAAATGACAGAACTATTAAAAAACAGATTAAAAGGTATGCCTTATGACTTTGTTCTTCTAAATTTCGCTAATGCAGATATGGTTGGCCATACTGGAGATATTGAAGCTGCTAAGAAGGCAATTAAAACCGTAGATTACTGTACAAAAGAATTGGTTAACCAATTTACCTCATTAGGAGGGGCAGTAATAATAACTGCAGATCATGGGAATGCTGAGGAGATGCTAAATGAAGAAGATAATTCAATGAATACAGAACACTCTATAAACCCTGTACCTTTTATCCTCTCTGGAACAGACGTCTCTCCAAGAGTACTCCCTTATGGTGCCTTATGTGACGTAGCTCCTACTGTTTTGCAGTTAATGGGAATAGAGAAACCATCTGAAATGAATGGTAAATCTTTAATAAAAATGTATTAAGCCTCCTTCTCTACCTCTTCTTTCGATTTCTTTATAACCTCCCTCATCCCTTTCCAGATATAGATAAGGATGGCTATGGATAATAAAGCAAGAACGATATTCTCATACTGATCAATATATGACGACACGACAGGCCAGTTCTCCCCCATAAAATAACCTGCTAGACAAGAAACTGTTGCAAAGATTAAACTCCCAACAACTGTATATAGGGAGAATACAGAGAACTTCATTCTTGCAACACCTGCAGGAAAAGATATTACAGACCTTATTAAAGGAATCAACCTTCCAAAAAGGACAATACCCCCACCATACTTTTCGAATGCTTTATAGCCCTTTTCTAAATCCTCATTGGAGAGAAATATATACTTACCATACTTTGTTAAGAATTTCCCAACAAAATCATCTCCCCATCTTCCAATAAAATAGAAAGGCAAGGTTCCAAGATAAGCCCCTATGGTTACAGTTATAATAACCAATACGATATTTAAAGAACCCTGAGAAGCTACAAACCCAGAAAAAGGTAATACTATTTGACTAGGAATAACAGCTGTAAAGCTCTCAAGAAAAACAGCGATTAAAACTCCTAGATAACCAAAAGAGTCTATTGCTTGAACTAGCCAATCTACTAAAGAATTTATCATTTTATTAAAATCTAAATTAAGCTACCTAGAAACTATACCACCTTACTCCTTAGATACCAAATTCATAGTTACACTCTGCCCTTCCTTTACTCCATTTATCTTAGCAAAGCCACCGTTTACCTCCAAAACATATCTAAACTCTTGGTCAGAAAGAATCTGTGGGCAATATGAATCCCTACATGGTTCATTATTCTCTTTAATATCTACAATAAAACCCTTCTCGTCTATAAATATAATATCTAAATTAATAAATGTATCCTTCATCCAGAAGGGAGTATTTACATTCTCATCAAACAGAAAAAGCATTCCATTATAATCCCCCAAATACCTCCTGTTAGATAACCCCAAGGTTCTAAGAGCTTGAGTATCTGCTACCTCTACATTAACTTTAATAACTTCTCCCTCCCCTAAAGATATCTCCACATATTCCTCTTCTTGGATTTCTTTAACAACACTCTCTTCCTTTTCCTGCCCTTCTTCTTTCTTCTCCTCAACCTTTTCTTTGTTGTCAACAAGAGAGATATCTAGAAGTCCAAAACTGTCTTGGACATAAAAAATCGCTCCTGCTAAAAAAACGATGTACAGTAACAACTTTAATTGGTTATTCATTGTAGATTAATATACCACTTTGAAAGATTTGCTTAAAGACTCGTTTTTATTTGAACTTTTCACTTTTTTAATATATACTCTCCCTTGGTAACTTCATGCCTAAAAACCAATCATGCAAACGTTCAAACAGTACTTACACCCTCTGTATAGGGATGTAGATAAAGTTGCGGATTTTAGTGATTTAAAAAACCTCTCTACGCTAGAAGAGGAAGAGTACCCCAATCTTAAGAGAGTTGTACATATTAAAAGAGATTCAATTAAGAACCTTATACAGAGATTAGAACAACTCCAAGAAGAATTAGAACACCAAATATATCTCATAGACACAGAGAGTGACCTAGATGAAAAGGCTGCTGCTAAGAAGATATATAACCAAATCCTAAACAAAATTTTAGAGATTGTAGAAAGAACTAATAACGAAATTATTGCTTTAGATTCGCCCTACTTCGGAAAGATACAATTTAAGCCATACGATTCTAAATCTGACAAACCCCTTTCTCTTTATATCGGGAAGTTTGCTTTAATAGATGAACAAACACACATACCCCTAATAACAGATTGGAGATCTCCTGTTGCTAATCTTTACTACCAGAATAGTGGTCCTAGGGATGATGTGAGTTTTGAAGCACCGAATGGGGAAAGGAGAGGAGATTTACTACAAAAAAGACAGTTTCAAATATCTAGGGGTAGAATACGTGGAATATATGATGCTAAGTCTGGTAATGTTGCAGCAGATGAATTCCTTCTCTCGCAACTTAATGAGAGATTAGGTAAAAAACTTCAAGACATAGTATCTACTATACAGGCACAACAAAATGCAATCATACGAGATGGATTAAATAAGCCAATCTTAATACAAGGGGTTGCTGGTAGTGGTAAGACAACGATTCTTCTACATAGGTTGGCATATATATTCTATGCACATAAAGAACAGATTAGCTCTAACAACAGTTTAGTAATTGCTCCTAACCAGATGTTTATAGACTATGTCTCTGACGTTTTACCAAATCTTGGTGTTAGTAAAGTAGATACCGAAACATATCTTTTCTGGGGAAAATCTGTCTTAGGTTGGAATAATAGGTTTACAATATCTAATAAGAAACCAGATCTGGACTTCAAAGCTTACAAGGGATCTTTAGAATTCTTAAATGTTCTTGAAAGGTATTTTGAGAAATTTGAAGAAGATCTTTTAGAAAATACCCCCTACTCTAGAAAAGATATAATAAAGAGAAGATATTATGAATTGAAAAAAGAGTTCCCCCATATAGACATGATAGAGCGTTTAGATTTAGCTATGAACTATGCTTTTGCTAAGAAGCAATTTAAACAGGGAAGAACAGGTTTCTATGATGCTACTAACGACATGGATATGAATCTTAAGAGAGATATCTCTTCCTACTTTAGAAGGAGATGTGATATCTATTCTCTTTACAAGGGTTTGTTTAAAACAGACTTAGTAAATAAAGATGTTTGTAAATATACTTTAGAGGGGCTTACACAGAGAGGGGGAATTAAGAATTATAGGATGGAAGATTTAGCTCCTATGGTTTATTTGCATCTTAAGATAAATGGGACTAAGTTCTATGAAAAGGATTATGTGATGTTAGATGAGGCTCAGGATATGAGTTTTGTAGAATTAGCCACCTTAATTATGGTAGCTAAGAATGGGAATATAACAATAGCAGGAGATTTGGCACAGTCCATTATTGCACCTTTTTACATTAGAGATTGGGATGATGTTATGAGTCTTATTAAAGATATTACAGGCAAGGATACGGAATATTACCAATTACAGAGGTGTTATAGGACAACGATAGAGATTGTGGATTTTGCAAATAGGATATTTAAAGATAGGTTCCCTAAGTCCTACAAATTGCCAGAGGCTGTTTTAAGGCATGGGGATGAGGTTGGGATATTGGAATACGATAAGGATATTAAAGATTTAGGTAAAGATAAAATTAGAGAATTAGTGAACTTAATAAAGGAGCAATTTAATAAGGGTGCTGTTACTTGTACTCTTCTTTGTAGGGATAGGAATCATGCAGATACCTTATATACTGTTTTTAAGGAGTATGAGGATGTTATAGGTAGGCAGGTTGTTAGTTATAAGGAGTTTGATTATAAGGGTGGTTTGCAGGTTCTTCCTATTGAGAATGCTAAGGGGTTGGAGTTTGATACTGTTATTTTTGCAGATTTAAATAGTAATTATTATGATGATAAGGAGTTGAGTATTAGGTTATTTTATGTGGGTATTACTAGGGCATTGCATAGGGTTTTTGTTGTTACTAAAAGAAATGATAGCGTAACAGGGGTGTTACTTAAAGGTTGACATATTTTTCTAAAAGTTCTATATTCTACTACAAATAGTAATGGGGACTGCTATGCCCCTAGTAAGTTCTCATTAAGAATAAATTTATTATTATTTTTTAATGAGAAAATTTCTCAAACATTTTCCTTTTAATAAGGTTTTTACTGCTTTGTTTGTTTTGTTTTATACATTTTTACCCTCTGCACAAGGCATTGGTATAGTCATAGCAGAATCTTCTGTTGGTAATACTGCTGAAGTAGATATTAGTGAGGATATTCTGGAGGATGGTATTTCTGATCCTAAGGAGATAGCAAATCCTGAGGTTTTAGAGGAAGAGATTCCTGAATCTACTTTTGAGGATGGGGTGTATACAGTAAATAGTGTTGAGTTAAAGGAATATGTATATCCAGATAATGAGGATGTTAGGGTTAAGTTTACTAATATTACTGAGGAGGGGAATTTAGTTATTAGTAAGGTTGAATTAACAGAAGAAGAGAAAGAAGAATTAAATACTTATGATGATTATGGTTGGGATATATCTTCTAGTATGAGTAATGGGTCTTTTACATATGATCTTACCCTACCGAATACACAAGGTAATGATGATATAGAGGTTAAATATACAGAGGATGGGGAGATATATGAGAGTATAGAGGATGTAGTAGTTAATGAAGAGGTAATATATATAGAGGGGTTGGAGCATTTTACTGTGTTTGTGGTTGTGAATTCTCTACCTGCTGGTTATACAGAAGGTAATCTAAACTGTCCAATAATGACCGGATCTGTTTGTTATAACACTATACAGGAAGCTATTAATGCAGCTCAATCAAATGGAGATATAGAGCAAGATGTTATTAATATCCAAAATGGTACATATAATGAATGTCTAAATATTTCTGGAAATAACATCAAACTTCTTGGTGAATCAAAAACAGGGGTCGTAGTTAATAATACTAGTTGTACCTCCTATGGAATTCATGTTCATGAAGCTGATCGAATCATCTTTAAGAATATGACCGTTAATGGGGCACTTAGTTCTTACACTTTTAAAATTGCAAATAGTACAAATATTGAACTAAGACAGATAAACGTAAATA
>DAOTFQ010000024.1:0-7992 GCA_035446665.1 Candidatus Dojkabacteria bacterium
GAAAATTTTGTGAAATCTGTATCTCCCATATATTCATACTCTGCCTCTGGTTCTGACTCTTCTTCCTCACCATTCTCTACCTCCTCAACTTGCATGTCCTCATTCTCATCTACTTCTACGTCCTCTTTTGGCTTCCTTACGAGCAAAAAGATAGCTACTCCTACTGCTATTAAGAGGAGGAACGTTAATGTTCTTTTCTTCTTCATTATTTACTTAATTAAATCTTATATATACCAACATATTACCACTTTCTAGGGGTTGTTTAAAACCTCACTAAGTTGTGTTAGGATATTGTCATATGCCTAAGAATTTTGAGATCTCCGACAAAAGTGAAAAAGTTCTAGAGAAGCTCGAAATAGAGGAGGAGAAAGAAACAACCCCAGTAGAAACCGAACCTGAGGTTAAAGAAGATCCTGAAAAAGAACCTCCCTCTGCTAAGGAGACAAAAGGAGAGAAACTTAAAACAGAAAATAAGGAAGAACCTCAAAAAAAGAAGGAGAAGAAAGTTAAGGATCCTTCAAAGAAATTTAATTGGAAAAAACTAATATTCCCAGGAACTGCAATCCTAACCCTAGTTGGTATAGGGCTCTTTTATTACTATGGAATATACAAGCTTAAACCAAAACCTCTAAATGAAGTGTTTAGTTTTGACGAGATGTTCATAGTCTCAGAGGAAGACAAGAACATATTCACAAGACCATTCCCACTACTCTCCCCACCACAAGAACCGAGGACAGAAGAAAGTCCACTAAATGGTATGTTCTTCTCTAAGCGGGAAATGGACAAGATGATGGACAGAAGACCCGTTGCTGTAATGATAAACAACCATATAGATGCAAGACCGCTATCTGGGTTAAATAGCGCAGACATTGTAATAGAAGCAAGTGTAGAGAGTGGAATAACAAGACTCATGGCTATCTACTGGAGCACAGCTCCTGAGAAAGTCGGACCGATTAGAAGCCTAAGACAAAACTACTTAGAATGGGCAAGTGAATATGATCCCCTACTTATCCATGATGGCTGTGCTAAAACAGATGACCCTAGAACAAACGCATGTGGGAATGTTTACACCTATGGGATTAAGACAATAACCACAATAGGAGCGTGGAGATCTAATGAGGGAGGACGAGTTGCTCCACATAATGAATACAGTTCTGTAACAAATGCTTGGAATTACGGAGAGAAAATGGGATGGGATGAGTTCCCCTCCTCAATCAAAAGCTGGGATTTCAAGAGAGATGCAGAAATACAAGAGAGAGGGGATCAAACGCATGTAAAAACAATCTTCCATACGAGACTTACAAACGGTGGGCTCTATGATGCCGAATGGACATATAACAAATCTACAAATAGCTACTTCAGAAGAATCGGTGGGCGTCCAGACATTGACACCGAAATCAACACACAAGTCACAGCGAAGGTCGTAATAGTACAGGAAGTGAAAGTCATTCCTTCTGGAGATGACAAAGGACGCCTTATAACAACAACTATCGGTCAAGGTGATGCTACAATATTACAAGATGGTAAGATAATAGACGCAAAGTGGAAAAAGGACTCTAGGACTGGTAGGACAATGTATTTTGATACTTCGAACAACCCTATTCAATTTAACCGAGGCAGAATATGGATAGCAATGATTCCACATTCTGACGGCGAATTTGCTATAATTGAGTAATAATATTTAGCAGGTTGGGGAACTATGCTGAAAAATATATTCATTTCTAAAGTTAGAGTAGCTATTCTAAAGACATATCTTACAGATTTTAATGCCTCCTTTCATGTAAGGGGCCTTGTTAGAGAACTTAATGAAGAGATAAATGCCGTCCGGAGGGAATTAATAAACCTCGAAGAGGCAGGTATATTAAGATCCAGAAAAGAAGGAAACAAGTTGGTCTACAGAGTGGATCCCACATGCCCTATATTATGGGAACTAAGATCTATGTTCTTTAAGGAGGCTCCTATTGGACAGGCACTTACCAAATTAACCAAAGAAATAGAAGGCATCAAGGTAATAATTCTAACGGAGAGTTACATAAACCAGAAATACGAAAACAAAACCGATGTAGACTTACTATTCATTGGAGACATGAAGATTAGAGAGCTCTCTTCTGCTATTAGTGAAATAGAGAAAGAGATGGAAAGAGAAATCAGATTCAGTGCAATTAAGCTCGAAGATTACCACTTTGCTAGAAAAAAGAAAGAGCCTTTCTTGATGAATATCCTTGAAAAAGATAAGATAATTATGTTTGGTCAAATATCTGATCTACTCTAGAACAACATGAAGTTAAAAATAGATTTCAAAATTAAGCCAATCCTTAATTATATTCTCGTTATTCTTGCAACCTCCTTAGGTATAACAGCAGGACTAATTGCCCTACCCCTAACTGGAAAAATTTCTGAAAGAACAACCTTCAACCTCTTAACCAAAGATGAGTTTTATTCCTCTGCTGAATACTATGTATCCCTAGAGACTACGGACGACAAAGAAGTAGAGCAAACAAGAGACATATTTTTCAAGAGATTAGATAGATTTGGAGTAGAGAAAATCTCTATACAGAAAACAGACCAGGATTCCATTACTACAACCCTAAGGATTGTAGTTAATACGACAAGGGATTTGGGTTTTGTCAGGGAATTAATATTGAATAAGTATGATGTTACTATCCTTGAGAAAAAAGATGCTGTTGATTTCTTTGAAAACGAAGACCCCTATGCATACCTCAATCCGGAGAATTACGATGTTACAGAATGGACAAAATCTGACTTTAGAAATATTCATATCACAGAATTAAGAACAACAGATAAGAGTTATTCTAACTTTGCGATATTTAAACCTTGGACCAACAAACAAGCAGCATTCAATGATTTTCTTGCAGATAATAAAGGTGATTATATTGGAGTAAGCACAGACGGTTCTGTCATGCCATATCTTGTTCCCCTAGAGGAGAACAACATCTTTGCAGTTCCGCTACCAGTCGAAGACGAGACTCAGGTGGAAGCTATATCTATTCTATACAACTCGGGAAATATTCCTGTCAATTATTCCATTGTAGAAGAGAACAGGCTAGATCCTCAAGTAATAGAGATCGATCACATTAAGATCAGTATCGGATTATTTGTGTCCTTAATTCTTGTTTACCTCTATATATTACTTACTCAGAAAGCAACTCTCGAGATGCTTGCAGTTCCATTTTTAGCAACATTCCTAACACTAAGCATATACCTTAGTGTATTGAAATTCTTTAATATTCCAGTAGATACTTTCCTACTTCCAATAATTGGGATAATAGTCGCAAGTTTAATAAAGATAGTTAGTGCGAATGATGACTCCATCTTCTACATTGAAGGAGGATTTTTAGTTACACTTTCCGTAATTCTACTCTTCGGCTACGGTTATATGGAAATTTTAGCTAACCACCTATTCCCATTAATAGTATTGAGCAAGATTTCTTTAATAGCTTCTAGTTGGTATATAAATAAACTGAGGAGAATTTAATATGGAAATATTTATTAACCTTTGGAACAATTGGACAAACACAGAAAAAATAAATACCTTATCTCTATACCTTTCATTGCTCATACTCCTACCATTACTTGTTAAGATTGTAACCAAGAATAACAAGCTCGTCATTTTCTCAATACTATCCCTACTATCCAGTGCCCTAATAACTCTCCTTGGTATCACTTTCCTAAGCGTAGCATTTAACTACACCATAACCTACATCTTCCTACTAACACCAATCATCGTTATCTTCGTCAACCTCTTGAATGTTGGTTCCTCCATAGGTTATTACCAATTAAACAAGAAAAACAAAAATTTCAATATGAACGACCTTAAGAGAGAATATATACAAGATTCAATATATCTAACAATATTCCTAGCTCTACTCTTTTCTGCACTGTCCATATTCCTTACATCAACCTTCTTGGTCTTCATCCTTCTATCAGGCATAACAAGCATAGCAACTATCTGGGTTAACTATGCTCTCCTTTACTACACAGTAAAATGACCACCAAAGGCTCTAAGATTGACTCAATCCCCATAATAGTAATTGCAGGACCCACTGCAAGTGGTAAGTCAGAGTTCGCTATTAAGTTAGCAAAGGAAATAAACGGAGAGATAATAAACGGAGATTCTAGACAAGTATACAAAGAACTATCCATTGGGACAGCAAAACTATCAAAAAAAGAACGGGCTATTATCCCCCACCACCTCTATGATTACATATCTGTAAAAAAGGATTTCAATATTTACCAATACCAGAAAGACTTTAACAAATTATTAAAATCATTCCCTAAACAAAAGATCCCTATCCTAGTTGGAGGTTCTGGACTATATATAGATTCCGTGATATTTAACTACGAACTCAAAGAAGAGAAACTTAGCAAGAGAGGAAAAGAACAACGGGAAAAATTAAATGAACTAAGTGTTAAAGAATTACAAAAACTAGTTTTTGATATCGACCATAATCTTTTGAAAAAATTAAACAGAAGTGACAGGAACAACCCAATCAGATTAATCAGGATAATTGAAAGAGAGGGGGAAATTTTAAATAAAAAAGAGATAAAAAATCACAAATATTTTGTAATAGATATAGACAAAAAACTATTAAACAAAAAGATAGAAACAAGAGTAGACAGAATGTTTGAGCTTGGATTACTAGAGGAGAATAGGAAATTAAGAGATCAAGGATTAGAAAAATATCCTGCACTCAATACAATCGGTTACCAAGAATTTACCCCTTATTTTGAAGGGAATCGCTCACTAAAAGAAGTTAAGAGGGAAATTATAAAAAATACCAAAAAGTATTCCAAAAGACAGAAGACTTGGTTTAGAAAACATAAGCACGCAATCTGGACCAATGATTACAATTTGATATTAGAGGAATCACTGAAATTTATTAAGACCTGATACTCTCCATCCTTACTCTTTACAAGTTTTAACTCATTTACAAAAAACTGGATTTTATTAATGTCTAATCTCTTTGTTACTACAGAAAGATCCCTACAAATGTTTGCATACTCTTGGTCTGTCAGTTCTTTACTAACTCTTCCCAATGTTAGGTGTGGCATAAAATTCCCATCATCTTGGAGATTAAGAAGATTTCTTAACTCTAGATACAGTTTCCTCATCTCGTCTCCTCCCTCTAGGAGATCCATGTATATCAGCTCCTTATATTTTCTATTTATACCTAATTTGACTTTATTAAATTTCAGTTTAAATCTGGTCAAAGAGAAATTTTTGAGTTTGTATTTGAAAAAGAGTTTTTTATAAAATGGGAGTTTCTCGCCTAGATATATCAAAGTCATATGGTAATTATCGGGCTTGGACCACCTAACAGGGATACCAAAACCATCAAAAACCTCCTCAACCTCAACAACAACAACACTCTTAATCTCCTCTACTGTCTCTTTGTCTGGGAAGATCCCTAAAAAAAAGTTCATTGTTTTATATATTATAAGAAACTATCTTAATTCTTTTTCCCTATTTTCTTTATTCCTCCCATATATTTTCTCAATACTTTTGGAACAATGATACTACCATCCTCCTTTTGATAAGTTTCTAATATGGCAACCATTAATCTACTTGTAGCAAGACCAGAGGCATTGAGTGTGTGTAGGTATCTTATCTCTCCATCCTCTGTCCTATACCTCATATTTCCTCTCCTTGCTTGGTAATCTCGGACATTAGATATTGAGCTAACCTCGTAATATTGTTCTATAGCTGGTATCCAAACCTCAACATCATACGTCTTTGCTGCCGCTGCACTGCAATCCCCTGCAGCTAGCTTTACAGTTTTGTAATGTAGCCCTAATTTCTCTACAAGATTCTCTGCCTTTTCCCTTAGTTCTTCTAAAGCTTCCTCAGATTTTTCTTCAGTGGTAAATTGATACATCTCTACCTTATTAAATTGATGCATCCTGATTAAACCTTTTTCATTTGCTCTGTAACTTCCCGCCTCTTTCCTATAACAAGGAGAGTAGGCAAAAAATTTTCGAGGGAGAGAGTTTTCATCTAAGATTTCATCTCGATAGATATTTGTGAGAACTGTCTCCGCTGTGGGAATTAAACATAGTCCCTCTTTTGTCCAATATACATCATCTTCAAACTTTGGAAGTTGTCCAGCAGTATATGCAGACTCTCTTACAACTAGATTTGGAGGGATTATCATTTCGTAACCTGCTTTAATATGTTCATCTATGAAGAAATTTATTAAAGCCCACTCTAATCTTGCACCCATACCTGTATACATACTGAAATTGCTCCCAGATATCTTGGATACTCTTTCTAAATCTAGAAGCCCTAGGTCCTCCGCTAGTTGGACATGATCTTTAATTTGATATTCAAAGGTTGGTTTCTCTCCAACAGTTTTAACGACTTCGTTATTCTCCTTGCCTCCCGCTGGGACATCCTCATCTGGGAGATTTGGTAGGACTTCCAATCTTAAGGTTAATTCCTTCTCTGTCTCCCTTAAGTCTGTTTCTACTTTTTTAACTTCTTCAGACTTTTTTTTCAATTCTTCTAGAAGATCTTTAAATTCCTGACTCCCTTTATCTATACTGGCCATTTTGTCATTATATTTGTTCTGTTCTCCCCTCTTGGTGTCAAAGAGCTGTTGTAATCTCTTTTTCTCCTTATACAACTCTTGGATCTTATCTAGATCAAATTCCTCCTCTGAGAGTCTCTTCAATAAGGCTCGTTTGGTTGCTTCTTTCTCTTCTAAAATCTTTTTAATATCTATCATGGAATTGATCCTTAATTTATACAAATTATTGTATTATATTCTGCATTCTTGGTATTATCAAGCTATGAACAAGACCGAAAAGCTATTAAAAAAACATATAAAGAAAGCAAAAAACATCCTATTATTAACACATAAAGGACCAGATATAGATGCCTTCTCTAGTATGTTACTTATGTACAAAACAATAAAAGAGATTTATCCCAATAAGCAAGTTACTATGAAGTCAAGGCAATACCCTAGTAGTAAATTGCCTCTTATGAATGAGCTTAAGCTTATAGATAAGGAAGAAAAGATCCACTCGGAGAGTGAGGACCTGATTATTATAACTGATTCCTCCTTATGGAAACTCTGTGAAGAGGATGGAGACACAATAAGAGAGTCTAATGCTCCCGTATTTTTCATAGACCACCACAGAACAGATTTAGATGAAGAGGAAAAAGAGGATCAGTTCTTTATTAATGAGAGGAGAAGTTCTGCTACAGAACAAGTTTATGTAACCTTAAAGAGGATATTTGGTGACAAATTTAATGTAGATGAAGACGCAGCTGCTCTTGTTCAGTATGGAATCATATCTGATACTGGAAGATTCCTATTTGACTTAACAACTCCTGACACTTTTCGTGTGTTTGCAGAGGTTATGGAGATTTATCGTGTAGATGTTGAGGATTTCGAATACAGATCTGCCAAATTTCCTAGAGAAGCTACTGATGTTGTTATTGAATACCTTAAAACCTTAACTATTGATGGAGATATGGCTTACATGTACATTTCTCAAGATATTATTGAACAAAGAGGTTTCGAGAAACAAGCTGTAAATGAGGCATTTGTTTTTCTAAAAGATAAATATCTTAGATTTATACAGGGTGTTCATTGGGGCTTTATAGTAAAACCTATGTTTAATGACGAGAAAGAGTGGTCTATATCCTTTAGGAGTACAAAGGGATACCAAGATGTAGAAGTTATAGCGAAAGAATTAAATGGAGGTGGGCATGAATATGCCTCTGCTGTAAAAATAAAAGCTGACACTGTAGAAGAAATTCTTGATGCCGTTCTTAACACTATTAAAAAGGTAACCTCTTAATTTTGTTCTTAGCTTTTTTATCCTCTTTCTTCTCCCCCTTTTTCTTATCTTTCGCTTTATGATACTCCTCTTCCAGTTCCTTTACCTTCCACATAAAAATTCTGCTTTTATCCTTAGCGTTAGGGTAGTCGATTGTAAAGCTCAGAGCGTTCTCTAGTATCCCTC
>DAOTFQ010000025.1:0-7767 GCA_035446665.1 Candidatus Dojkabacteria bacterium
AGTACGCAGGCTAGTAAATGGCTTGCTAACAATGCCTGGAAGTATGGTTTTGTTATTGGGTATCCTGCGGGATACGAGAGTGTCACAGGATACACTTATGAGAGTTGGCATTACAGATATATTGGAAAGGCCAATGCTCAGGATATGGTTAATAGTGGTATGATATTAGAGCTATATCTAAGAAGTAAGAACTAATTAAATGAACAAGAAGTTTCTAAAAGCACTATCTAAAATATATCTCATTTTTGGTATCGTCCTAATATTCTTTGCTTTCTCTATTATTGCAATAACTTTCTACCCACAGATATGGTATTCACTCTCTAAGACAGCCACAGAGATAGAGGCAACTACTATACAAGAGCAATTAACAGAGATAGAGGAGTATGAGCCTGAAGAAGAGAGCAAGAAACCAGAAAGAACACTTCCACCAGTCGATACATCTCTTCCTAAAGAGAATCTTCTGAGAATCGCTACAATAGGGGTAGATTCAGAGATATCCCAAGAGCAAGATCCCGACAAGGGACTGGATAAAGGAATCTGGATGGTTCCAGACTTCGGAACACCTGAGATTAACGACCTACCGATAATAATTGCCGCACACAGATTCGGTTATGTATATTGGAGTTCCGACTTTAGGCAGAAGAGTTCCTTTTACAACCTTCCAAAACTTAAGGTAGGGGATAGGGTTCAGATAATCTGGAATCAAAGGAGCTATGAATTTGAAGTATACAAAACAGAAGATAATACACAGATCACAGACTACGAAGCAGACCTAATTCTTTATACCTGTAGAATGTATAACTCCCCAGTTAGGGTATTTAGATACTTAAGTAGAGTGAACTAGAGCAAAGAACAGATATTCCCATCTTGCATATAGATATTGCATAAAATATGACTATAGGGTATAATATACCTGTAATTAAATTGCTCATTACAAATACTATGAAGAAGATAAATAAAGTCTTCTTGTTAGCTATCTTTGCTTTTGGAATATTGACACTATTTAGATCCCCAGTATTAGCTGACGGATATTCTCCTTATGCTCCTCATATACCTGAGGATACGGGGTTAGCAGACGCTGTATTGTTTAATATAGTAGCTGTATCCGCCTATATTTCTGGATTAGGATTTATAGGAGTTTCTAAGTTCTTAAGCAATAAAATAGCTTAACTTGTAGATAGGGTGAGAGGGGAGGTTTTTAACCTCTCCTCGCAAACCCATAGTGTTGGTTTACAAGACATATAAATGGTATAATGTACTAGGATTGTAATAGAAGAACCTGCTCTTTAAAATACAAGTTTTTATCCCTTTTAATAAAAGACACATTCATAGAGATTGATATATATCTTTTTAATGTCTCTTTTATTTATATAAAAGGACAAGTTCTTTAAAAATGCTGGAGTTTTTGATGGATTCCAATCCAGTTATTTAGAAATCAATAGATATTGATTTTTGGATTGCTGGATTGGGCAAAAGTTCAATCAAAAAACAAAATACACTTGGAGGTGTAAATAGATATGAAAAACTTAGGAATGTTTTTACTTCGGATCTTCGGTGTCGTGATCATTGTGCTTTTTGCACTATGGATGTTGTCCCTGATTTGGAGTGGCGTTAAGACATGCCCTGCATGCGAATGCCCAACCGATGTGGGATGGACTGAAACCGATACCAATGTCGCGGACACCCCCTCTGGGGATGTCACCTTCACTCAGGAAGAGAAAGTCTGCCGCTTTGCGGATGGCTACGACTCCAATGGGAAGGTTGTTCCTTCGGAAACTTTAGTCACAGGACCAGCTCTGGTAAAACCAAATCGTGATCTTGATCACGTTCTCTTGGTAATGCCAAGTGCTGAGTATACGACTTTCGAGACCGATGAGGTCATTTGGCTCTTGATCGGAGATGAAGCGTGCGTAGATGCACAAGCAATGTTCTTCTCCACCTCAGAGACCATCAAAAATTAACCCTCCAATCCAGCAACTCCTCCCTTATAGAGAAACTTTTGACTAGCTTCGGCTGTCGTTGTTTCATTTATTCTATAAGGGAGGTTTATTTTTTGAATTTATACAAGATAACCTAACCGTTATCTTTTTTTTTACAAATCAAACAACATGGATCCTAAAGAAGACTATCTCAGAATGCAAGATGAAAAAGTAGCAAGAGGATATAACGATTTCAGATTCCCATTAGCTGCAGAATTATCCAATAATTGGAAGAAGGAAGAGATCCCCGTTGGGAAATTAATGGAAAGAGACGATCTCCAACTATATACAGGACAACCATGGGAATGGGCTTACCACTTATGGAAACAGACAGATACTACAAAAGCCAATGAGATTGCTAAACACTGGGACACAATAACAAATTACCTCCCAAACAACGAGGAGATAGAGAGACATATAAAAAGCATTAACCAAGATCTCGCCAACTTAGTTATATATAACCAAGAAGAGGGTAGAGATTACCCAATATTTATAGTAGAAAACAAACACAACATACTTCCATACACAACAGGCAGTATTATTGATGGCAACCATCGATTACTAGCACTTCTTAAGGAATTAAAAGATGGAAATATACAAGAGTCTACACCCATATCAGTGTGGACAACACAGATACCCACACCTCTGGTTATTCTTTACAATACAGCCACCTTTGTCAAAGACAAAAAACCACTACAAGAGAGAATTCTACTCTTAAAAGAGAGGATTGGGAAAAGAAGATAACCTAACCGTTATCTTTTTTTTTATTCCAAATACCTATATATTGTATATATGAAAACCTTCTACCTGAAATTACTTACCATAATTGCTCTCTTGCTCGGCATATACCTATCTACAAACAGGTATTACCAATATATGCGTTCCAAAAATTTCGAAATACTAAATGAGAGGCAATCCGTTATTATTCAACTTCCTAATGCTGAATATATAGAAATAATCTCCAGAAATGACCAAGTCACTGACTACAAAGAGACAACTGAGAAACCATTCAATGTTATCACCAACATTCAGAAAAACAGTAGCCTCGAAAACTCAATTATGAGAACAGACCTCTTCTATGAATATATAGAGAACAGAGAAAATAAAAGAGAAACAATAATCACGCCCATAGACAGCAAAAACATAGATGTAGGCATAACATCTACTACTGCCTACAAATACAAAGAGGGGTTAAAATATGTAATACAGCTAGACTATACAAACAAGACAGAGTTCAGAGATACGGAAGAACCTGGGGTGATCTACTTTGAAGACAAAGGCTGCAAAGTAGAAATCTATGACCCCAATTTAGATTATAGTACAACAGGAAACAGACAAACACTCCAGCTTAAAAGAGATTACAGCCCAAGTGTGGAATACAACATAAAATTAACAATAACCTGCAAAGAATAAAGATGTTTGACACAATTTCTCTAACAACAAATATTGGAATGTTAGGCTATTTCATATTCTCCCTATTTACGGATGGACTACAATCTTTTGCAAACAACTATATCTTTATTGGTTACCTAATCTTTACTACCCTCACACTCCCCAATTTACTCTCTAGAGTCATATTTAAATCTAGACTCTTTGGACTAATATCTGCACTCTCATTTCTATACTTCCCAATACAGTTTCTTCTACAAGTTGTCATAACAAACTTAACAGGTCTCTCTTTAAGCGAGATCCTCCCTTTTGGGGTAGTATTCAACTTAATCCTCTGGAATGTTCTCTTCCTACTGTTTGTCATAGGAGACAACAAATCTAGGAACGAATCTGAAGCCACTCTCGCAGAGATCCTCTCTGGAATACTGCCTGCAATAATATATCTCCTTTTCACATTCATACTAATTAGACAAAGAGATTCTGTAGTTGCACTAGACTACCTTCAACACATAACAGTTCCAAACAAGATGTTTAATAACGGAATACTTTGTTTACTGCCTGGCCAATGTTCTAACCTGTTCTTGCAACATGGCTACACAACTTTTTATCACATAATTCTTGGGAATCTCTCCACATTCATAGGAACAGATCCCATCAAATCTTTCTATGTCCTAGATATAGTATTCCCCTTAGTAGCAAGTATACCCATATACCTAAAACTTAAAGATATAACAAAAAGCACTATATGGGCTCAATTAGGAGTATTATTAGCGCTGTTAACATTCGTTATGGGGGGATATGATTTTGTCTTCTTTTTGCCACAAACACTCGCGTTATATTTCTTGATACTAATACTCCAAGAAAAAGAGTTAAAACTACCACAACGAATATTCGCAACCTTGTTACTTCTACCTACACACTTCATAGTTGGGCCATTATTTGCTGGCTACCTATGGTTTAGATTCTTAATAGTAAAGAACCTCAGTAATAACAAAGAGAAAACCATACTATTACTTCTACTAGCCCTATCCGTACTTTTCTTCTGCTTAGCAAACATCTCAGGATTTAGCATAGAGAAATTACTTCAAAATGATGCTCTAAAAGAAGTGGGAAGTGCCACAAATCCATACTACCCAAACAACATCTCCGCATACATACAAAACCTAGGAGCAGGTTGGATACTAGTCTTTCTTGCCTACATCTCTGTCCTCATACAGAAGAAGAAAAAAGAGGAAGACCTTGCATTTCTAAGCTTTATAACATTTGGAATAATCTTCTATTTTCTTGCTCCGACATATGCACACAAATTTGGAATAGGTTTAGCTTTCTTCGCAACCGTGTTGATCATAAAATATCTATGGACATTAGGTTTTAAACCAATGATGAAGAGCATTCTCTTTGGCCTTCTGATTTCCATCTGGGGATTAAATTATTTTGTACAATACAACAGATATCTTAAGTTTTACACACAAGAAGACGGGACAGCATCTGCAATTGTCCAGGAGGATAAAGCACTTATCGAATATCTTAGAGAGAACAGACTCTCAGATACCTTTATCATTTCAGATCCATACACCCAACTTGTTGTTGCGGCACTCGGCAATATAGACACCGTCAATGCACAATACATGCCCAAGGAGACCAGAAAGAATTTCCTAATCTATCTAGAAGACCCTAATCCAGAAACCTATGAAAAATTATTAACTTCCCCAGGCATTCCTGGGGGGAAGGATATAACTATCCTCTACTCTTCAAGGATCCACCGTTCCATAGAGTTGGATGATGAGGCATGGATATACAATATTTATTCTCTCCCAATTAACAATTCTTACTCAATTAATGAGGTAGGGGAGAACTTAATTAAAGATCAAAAGAGGCTAAACAAAGATTTAATATATATTTCGGACAACTTTATTCTTTTTAAATGACCAAGAATATCCCCAAAAACAACAACTACGACCTGATTTCAATCTCTCATTATTTTGCTCCTAGAGTAGGGGGATTGGAAAACATGGCCTTCACTCTGCTCAAAGATCTATCTAAGAAAGATATAAATTGCCTTGCAATATTTGGCTCCGACGACAGGTATGACAAAGAAGAAGACGGATTTAGGAAGATCAGCTTCAAACCAATCTCTCTCTTTGAAAACACATACCCTATATTCGGCCTTTCATTCTTCTGGAAGGTAATGAAGATTATTCAACAAAATCCAGATGCAAGAATCATCATACATAGTAGACATTTGACTAGTAGCCTAATAACTTACTTCATTTGCAGTATCCTCTCACATCCATACATCGTTATTGAACATAATGCTGGGAAAATATACATGACGAACAGATTCTCAACCAAGGTTACAAATTGGCTAGATCGACATATCTTCGGTTATGTCCTATCTGGAGCCCAAGAAATTATAGCTGTATCCAAAACAGGTAAACGGTGGGTTAATAAGAATTTTAATATAGAGAAAGAAAGAATAAGTGTAATATACAATTCCTTTGATCTAGACACCTCCTCTCTTAACATAGAGGAGAAGGAGAACATCGTGGTATGGGCAAGTAAATGGATTAAAGTAAAAAACCCTCAGGTTGTTCTGAAATCATATATCGAAATTGCTCACAAATATCCAAATTGGCTTTTTATGCTAATCGGGTCGGGAAGTGCACTAGACTATGAACATTTAGACCTACCAAAAAACGTTCGTGTGGTAGAACAATTCCTAGATCATGACGACTTTCTCTCCCTCCTGGAAAAGTCAAAAATCTACATTAATTCGTCCTTTAGTGAAGGCCTAGCCATAGCAAATCTAGAAGCTATTGCGATGGGTAATATCCCCGTTCTATCAGATGCTCCGAGCAATAAAGAGATAGCAAGATTAATAAAGACAGAAGAATTCGTATTTAAAAGAAATAACATAAAAGATCTCTCAAGAAAGATTGAAGTGGCAATTAAAAAATCTACAGATACAGATTATTTAAAGAATATTTCAACTACGTCTAGAAGTGTTTTCTCAAAAGAGGAAATGGTTGAGAAATATTACAAGAAACTTCTACCAGACCACAGCAGGAATGAGAAGCTAGAAAAAATATCCATAGTAATCCCAGTATACAATGAGGAAAAAACTGTCTCACAGATTATAGGGAAAGTTGCAAAACTTAAATTCCCTAAAAAAATTAAAAAAGAGATAATTATTGTTAATGACGCTTCAACAGACAAGTCTATGACCTTTATAAACAAAGCAATAAAGAATCCCCCTGAAGACACAGAGTTTATAGTCCTTGAAAACAAAAGAAACAAAGGGAAATCGAGAACAGTGAAAAAGGGTATCCTTGCTTCTACAGGAGATCTAGTTGTTGTTCAAGATGCGGACCTTGAATATGATCCAAGAGATTTAGTCAAATTTGTAAAAATATTTCTCTCTGACCCACACCTAGATGTAATATATGGCAACAGATTTAATAAGAAAAACAAGTTCAGTAGTCTTGTACATAGCTTTGGAAACAGAGCGGTTACCTTCGTTTCTAATCTACTAACTAGATCCGAGGGCTTTACTCCTAACGACATGGAAACCTGTTATAAAATGGTTAGAGGAGAAATCATGAGAGCAATATTTGGTTCCTTAGAATCTACTTCTAACTTTGGTCTTGAACCTGAAGTTACAGCGAAACTTGCTAGGTATAGAAAAGTAGGGGGGGAGAGACTAAATTTCAAGAATGTAGATATATATTACAAACCCAGAAACTTTGCAGAAGGAAAGAAGATGAGATGGTTTAAACATGGATTTGAGGCTATACTAGAAATTTTTTACTTCAACACCAACTCCTTTGTTGTTGAAGAATCCCATAATAACAAGCGAATCCGGAGACGATTTTAGGCTTAATCCCTTGACACAATAGTGATTAAACCGTAAATTGTATATATAAAGCTGCCCACTCATTCTGGGCAAGAACATAAGTTGAAATGAATAAAAATATTATGGAAAGCCCAGATATGAAATCCCCTGGTGGTGAGCAAACTTCCCAGCCTTCTGTCGCAGAAACAAGAGCTCAGTATGTTCAAGAGGTGATGAAGGGTCAAGACCCAAAGGATAGAGCATACCTTAAAGACGAGAAGGGACAGTTTGCAAGTCCAAGCAATGAGAATGCTACATTATATGTAAGAGATCAGCATATAGAGGCTGCAAGGCAAGAGATGAATGCAGACTTTGCACAAAGAGAAGCTAATGCTATAAAACACCAAGAGACTGTTGTTCAAGCAGAATCCCCGAATATTAGAACAGATGCTCAGGTTGGAACTGGAACTCCTCTAAGAACAGCTGTAGAGATTGCTATGGCTGGGAAAGGACAAATTGAGCAGAAATACAAGACCCAAGAGCAACCAGTAGAAAGAGATCTTCATC
>DAOTFQ010000026.1:0-7729 GCA_035446665.1 Candidatus Dojkabacteria bacterium
GCTCTTGCATGGCCTTCTGTTAGTTTCCCATTTAGAACATCTTCCTTTACTTCATCGGGAATAGCTAGAAGACGAATTTTGTTTGTAATTGTAACTCTGTTTAAACCGACTTTCTTAGCAATCTCATCTTGAGAAACTCCAAATTCATCTATCATTTGCTGGAAGGCATAAGCTTCCTCTAGAGGGTTAAGGTCTTTTCTTTGGATATTCTCTATGAGGGCAAGCTCTAACATATCTTGTGGAGAACTCTCCTTTATCACAATAGGGACAGTCTTTAGGCCTGCCAATTGAGCAGCTCTTAATCTTCTCTCCCCTGCTATTAGGAAGTATTTGTTAGATTCCTTATCTTTTGTGATGATTAAAGGCTGTATAACACCCTTTTCCCTAATAGAATCTGCAATTTCTATTAGCTCTTCTGGATCTATCTGCATTCTTGGTTGGTAAGGATTTGGTTCTATCTGTGATATGTCAAAATTGGGATTGTAAGCACTGCTAGAATTGTCAATTTCTTTAGAATCTATTAATGCTGCTAATCCTTTGCCTAATCTTTGTGGGTTACTCATACTAATTGAATTAAAATTAAACTTTAAATCTCTTTATAAACTCATTAGCAAGCTTTCTGTATGCTAATGCGCCTGTAGACTTGTCATCATATTGAAATATTGTTTGTCCATAAGATGGAGCCTCGGACAATCTTACGTTTCTAGGAACAACGGTTTTAAAAGCTGTGTCTTTGAAAAATTCTTTAACATCACTAACCACATTTTCTGACAATTTAGTTCTGCTGTCATACATTGTTAATATTACTCCCCCAATTACAAGCTTAGGGTTTATACCTTTAATCAGTTTCGTTGTCTCTATGAGTTGTCCTAGCCCTTCTAGGGCGAAGTATTCACACTGTATAGGGATGAGTAAGTAATCTGCTGCACTTAGTGCGTTTATAGTTAAAAGACCAAGAGATGGAGGACAGTCTATAATTACATAATCAAAATCCTCAGACATATCACTAATGGCTTTTTTAAGAAGGGATTCTCTTGTAAGCATATTCACCATTTCTATCTCTGCTCCTGCGAGAGAAAGGTGAGATGGAACGAGAAAAAGATTCTCGGTAGAAGTAGAGACAAAAACAGAGGATATGGAATCGCCTTCTACCAGCACATCATAAATGTTCTTGTAGGGTGCTTCATCTGCAGTATTCCAACTATGTTTGTCAAATTGTTGTGTAAATCCCAGTCCAGACGAGAGATTAGATTGCGGATCCATATCTATGACTAAAACCTTTTTCTTCTTTGAAGCAAGGCTTGCTCCGAGATTCATTGTTGTTGTTGTCTTTCCGACTCCTCCTTTTTGATTAGCAATTACAAAGGTTTTCATATTTTTACTTTATCACGTTTCACAAATGATTTCTACAGATTTGGGTACTCCTGATGTGTGGCTATTCTAAATTCAGAGAAGGGGAAATAAACAATCCACGCTTTTCCTTTTATATCCTTTTCAGGTATTGGACCAAATACTCTAGAGTCTGAACTGTGTGGTCTGTTGTCTCCACAAACAAAATATTCTCCCTCTGGAATTTTTTTAGATTCTCCCTCCTTGAGATATTCACCCCCGTTAGTATATATGGAATCGTCTAAATAACTGGACTCGTCTAAAGGCTTGTTGTTGACATATAATTGGCCATCCTTAAGCATGATTGTGTCACCGGGAAGTCCTATGACCCTTTTAATAAAATCTTGGGTGTCTGAATATCTGAAAATAACAACATCTCCTCTCTCTGGCTCTCCTATCCTGTAGGTTATTCTGTTAGCCATCAGGTATTCACCATTCTTGTAGGTGGGGTGCATAGAGTTTCCAATGACCTCATGAGGGGTCATTATAAATATATAAAGGACTATAGATATTACTAGGGCAACTACAACAGTCTCCAGTAGTGAAACAATAAATTTTCCAACAGAAGCGAAAGCAGAGGCAACCTTTTCAGTCTTTGTTACTTCTTCTTGAGTAGATTCATACATTATTTTAACTTTTTACAAAATTATTTCTATATGTTCCGTATAATAGTAATCCAAAAGGGGGAAATATGCAATTAAATTCCTTTATTGCTTTATTAGTAGGGGATTGTAGATGACCAAAATGAATTGGTTAAATCTGTGGCAGTTCTGTTAGGATGGATATGACTAAACAGGGAGTGGCTTAAGAATCCGGCCATGAGGTCTAAGAAATACCGCTACGGGGAATCGAACCCCGGTTTACAGGATGAAAACCTGTTGTCCTAGACCACTAGACGATAGCGGCACAACGAAAAGATTTTACTATAATTAAACAATTTTGTGAAGTTAAAGAAATCCTTAATGATTAAGCTCTTTAAGGATCTGTTGCTCTTCTGCAAATGTTGCCCTTTTGTACTCGTTTAGTTCTCTGTCATATACATAGCGTCGTCTGCATTTACATTGAACCATCGTTCTGTTGTCAGATAGCTTTCCTAACTTAATTGCTTTATCTAAGGGGTATGTACACCCAACACAGAGCCTTTTTTCCAGGAGTACTTCTTGAAACGGTCTTACTATTTTTTTTATCATGTTCCTATTCCCTAAGTAATATATGCCGGAGAGAGGACTCGAACCTCCACGGGGTATTTCCCCACATGCTCCTAAGGCATGCGTGTCTGCCAGTTCCACCACTTCGGCTTAATAGCGTCTATTTTACTAAATAATGACAACTTTTAGTAGGGTAGAGTTAGATGTCTGTATTACTCAACAATTGTTGCAGTCTCCATAAATTTGAATATTGGCTCAGGATCTGATTTTACTGTGGGGTCTATTGAGTAGTAGTACTGACCGATTTTACCTTCCGCTGTGTAATTTATGCTCCCATCATTGAAAATAAACTGAGTCAATATAAATTTACGGTCCTCTCCTTTGTAGATGTTGATCTTCATAGTTTTTAAACCTTGCTGTTCCATAGTTCCGTGTGCATAACTTTCTTTTATACCTTTCCTATTTAGATTTATTGCAAACCTACTCTTGAAAGGATTTTGCAGTGTAGCGAATCTGTCCTCAACAAAGTCACAGTATTTACTATCTAGAACTTGACTTACATAGACAACATCTTCGCTGTTTGGCTTTCCTAATGTTATTGTGTTTCTCCCATCTTCTAGATTTCCATCTCTTGAGAGTATCTCATATTCGTCAGAATCCAAATCAAAGGAAATAGAGAGATCTTGCAGTAAGTAATTTGTTTCACCAGTTGTTGTTTGTAACTTTTTAGGAAGGGAAGGGATTGCAAGATATAAGATGACTATTAGCTGTAGTAAACCAAAAAGGATCAAGATGATTTTAATGGGGCTTTTCATAATTTTATTATACAACAGAAACTTAACTCTCTTCTATACCTCCAAATATTTCTCCATATACTCTAATATATCCATTTTCACTATGTGGTGCATTTCTAATAACCTCTTCCTGTTTAAGAGATCTCTCGGGGATATCTTCTCTTAACTCTTTAAAAGGAATTCTTGTCTTCATCGGTTGGATTTTAGAAGTATCTACCTCCTGTAATACGGATGCAGATTCTAATATTGTCTCCATCTGTGGAGTAAATGTCTCTTCTTCCTTTTTAGTAAGAGAAAGCCTTGAAAGCTTTGCTATATGTTTTGTATCTATTTTCATTCTTTCAATTCCCTTATTAAAATATCTCTAACTTCATTAGGGTCAGCTGCTCCCTTAGTAGCTTGCATAACCTGTCCAACAAGAAATCCAAGTGTCGCTTGCTTCCCCCCTCTGTAATCTTCTACAGCTTTTGTATTTTTCTTAATAACCTCTCTTACAATTTCATCCAAGTTATTTATAAGATTTTCCTTTTGTCGGATAACTTCCTCCAATTCCTTAGAAAGATCTTTATTTTCCTTAACAGACTGATTAAGTAATTCTTCTGCTTTGTTTTTTGTAATACGCCCTTTTTTGAAGGCTAATATTAAAAGAGCAAGATCTTCTATTCCTACATCCAGATTACCAATTGCGAATACTGGTCCCATTAACCAATTAGAAGCTTCAAGTGCGGCCTCTTTCTCCTCGAGATCTTTCTTTAATCTCTCGTAAAGTTTTTCAAAGTATTCTGCACTCTCTCTTGAAGAAGATATGACCTCTGCAGAATATTCTGAAAGACCTAGCTCTCTTATGTATCTTTTCATCCTCTCTACAGGAAGCTCTACTAATTCTTCCGAAATTCTCTCCACATCAGCGTCAGAGACCTCAATGACTGGGATGTCTGGCTCTGGCATATATCTGTAGTCATCTGCGGTTTCTTTTGTTCTTTGGTATCCTGTAATATTCTTTTCTGCATTCCAGCCCCTTGTTTGTTGTTTTATCTCTTTTCCTTCATCTAATTCCTTAGTTAGTCTTTTTACTTCGTATTGTATAGATTTTTCTACAGCTGTTATTGAACCAATATTCTTAATCTCGACTTTCGGATTTAATTTGTAATCTCCAATAGGGAGTATCTGTCCATCTTTGTATTTCCACTTTCCCTTCTCTTGCAGAGATATATTTGGCTCACACCTCATCTGTCCTTTCTCCATATCTGCGTCAGATATGCCAAGGTATCTTGCTATTTTCCTAATTTCTGTTGCAAAATCTTTTGCATCCTTAGCGGTTCTTATACAAGGTTTTGTAACGATTTCTATTAGAGATACTCCTGATTTGTTGTAATCTATTAGGGAGTATTCTCTCCCAGTGGTTTTTTCAACATGATGTGTAGATTTTGCCACATCTTCTTCTTGATGGATTCTTTCAATATCTATTCTTGTTCCAGAGGTTGTTTCAATGTACCCATCCGAACAGATTGGTCTTTTGTACTGACTAATTTGGTAACCTTTGGGTAGGTCAGGGTAGAAGTAATGTTTTCTGTCAAAATGAATTTCGTTATCTATATCACAATTAAGTGCTAAACCCATTAGAATACAGAGTTCAATAGCTCTTTTATTAGGGATAGGTAGTGCTCCTGGTAAACCTAGGCATACTGGGCAAACATGTGTATTTGGTTCCTCTTGGAAGTAACCTGTTGGACAAGAGCAAAACATTTTAGAGGAGGTATTTGTCTGAACATGTATCTCTAAGCCTACAATAAGGTCGTACTTGTTTTCCAAGTTAGTATGTACTTGTTTTTCTAACATGATGTAATATTAACAATTTACTAGGGCTATATCAATTCTTCGTCCTTAGGAGTCATCTCTTTTGCCAGGACATAGAATGTTCCTCGTCCTCTTCCTTTCTGTTTTATATACTTCTTTTCAACCATATCCTGTAGGTCCCTATAGGCCGTCATAAAGGAGATCCCCATTAACTTGGTGTATTTACTCCTTGTAATCTTTTTGTTCACTGCAAGGTAATCTAAGAGCTGTATCTGTCTCTGGTTAAGATGTAGTTCTAAGGAACCTTGTTTTTTAACTTTGCTATTATATGTCTCCTTAAAGTCTTCTGTAACTTCTAAAACGGTAAGGGAGGATGTGTAAAGGAAAGCTTCCAGAAATGTTGTTAAATCTAATTTGCTCTTGGATAATCTGAATGCAGAGAGGAAATCTTGGGATATATTTTCAGTAGATTTAAAGAAAGGAATGATATTTTCAGGATTATATCCATATTTCTTACTTAATGTTTCCAACACAAGAAGTGCAGTTATTTGATTCCCAGCTAGGAAAGGTGCTTTGTCTATGAATTCAAAGAGTAGTATTCCCAGTTTTATTAATTTATGATTATTATCTTTATCGTTTTCTATCCAGTCAAAAACCTCGTTAAAGTGACTATTTAAATCTAATTTAGGATAGAAATCTCTGGCTTTATACCATGTGTCATATATCTCGTTTGGTCTCTCTGAAAAACTTCTAATTTTCGCTAGATCCCATTCATCTACAATGTTTTTCATAACTAGTTTGTTCATGTGAGATGCAAGATCCATTGATGGTTTGAGGGCATTTCTGTCATTGTAAGATCTGACAAAATCTTTAGCATTTCTGAAGTTTGTAAAAAGTTTAAACTCTTTCTTTTGAGAAGGCATTTCCTGTCCCCTGTGTATCTGTAAGGCTTGGTTGTAACCGATATTGTTTCCTACCAATTGTCCAAGGCTATTTATATCTTGGGCCGAGTATTTTTCGACTAAGGGAATCTTGTGTTTATCTGGGAGTTTATTATTTTTAAGGTCGTTAATACTTAGTTCGTATTTGACGATGTATTTGAGTATTAAGTTTGTTAAGGTGTATTTTGGTGTCTTCATAAATCTGTATATTTAAAAGCTGATGGATGGTTTCGAACCATCGACCGTTCCCTTACGAAGGGAATGCTCTACCAACTGAGCTACATCAGCGAATGTAACGCTATTGTAACACACCGAGGGCTTTTGCTTCTAGTGGTTATTTCTTATACAATCTAAATTACATTATGAAAGGGATATATGAGGGTATAGATATTGTTATTTTTGATGTTATGGGGGTTATTATAACTAGCCCGAGTCTTGTTAAAAAAGGAATTGTAAGGAAGAATTTTTTAGAGATGTTTGTTTTGAATCCAGAGTTTTGGGAGTTTAGAGATTTCTTAGAGAAGAAAAGTCTTAAGAAAGGTATTCTTTCTAATATGCCCAAGGTGTGGGGAGAGTATTTTTTCAAAAAACTTAATTTAGAAGGGGAATTTGACCCTATTGTTTTAAGTGGAGAAGTCGGAATGCGGAAACCAGATAAAGAGATATATTTAGAGTTTGAAAAGAGGTCTGGAATACCTCTAGGGAAGAGTCTCTTTATAGATGACAAGCTAGGCAATCTAAAGACCGCCTCTAATCTTGGTGTTAAGACGGTTCATTTTAGCAGGCTAAAGAACAAAAGGAATGGTGGTGAATTCCGGCCCGATTATGAGATTACTAGTTTTGCTGAACTTTTCTAAACCTTCCTCTTATCTTCTATTGCTCTACTATAACCTTTTAGTAGAGAATCTCTTTTATAGTAACAACGGTTACCTGTATTAATGGATTTGTAGAGATAGATATCTCTCCTCTTCTTTCTTCTTCGCCTTCTGTCTTTGTAAATTCAATCTCTCCAGCGACATATCCTGCCATTGGTTCCTCTGAAGACCTTGCTGTTATTTCCCAGCCTTTTTCTTCTAAGGCAATTACATACCAATCCATTATTTCTTCTACAGTAGAGTCTATTTCAATATCTACATCTATTGAGAACTCGTCATATGAAGATCCTGTTACAATTCCTCCCGGTAGTGGAATGTCCTTGGGGAATTTGTCTGTTACCATGTCTGCTTCTTCAAGGTCTCCATCAACAGCTTGCTCCGTACTCTTCTTCATTTGCCATGTTTCTTCCCCATCCTCGTTCTTCTCGAGTTCGTAATCCTCTGAGACCTCTTCGACCCATTCCCGACCTTCTTCTACAACGTCAGTCCCTAATTTAACAAGACCTCTAAGTACAAAGAAAACAACTGCACCACCAATAACCAAGAGAACAACAATCCCTATTCCTATGTATAGGAATATTTTATTTTTTTGGGGGGTTTCAGGTTGTGGAGTGGTCTGTTGTGTATTTACCACTTCCTCTTTATTGGCTTCTGCCATATTGAATATGTTTATAATTTAATTAGATAGGAAGTCCTATCTCGATAATATCTTTACACCTCCTGCATTCTGTGTCAAATTGGAAACAATGAATTCGTAATGGAGCGAGAGACGGGGTTCGAACCCG
>DAOTFQ010000027.1:0-7450 GCA_035446665.1 Candidatus Dojkabacteria bacterium
GATTTGAACCAGTGTATCCCGAAGGAGTCGGATTTACAGTCCGATGCGTTTGACCACTCCGCCACCTCTGCACATTTTGGAGCCGAAGAAGAGATTCGAACTCTTGACCTATTGTTTACAAAACAATTGCTCTGACCAACTGAGCTACTTCGGCTTTTGCAGTTGCAAGTTTAATATATGTTGAATATATAGTCAATATAATAAAAAAGGAGGGAAATGCTCTAGAAGGTATGGAGTCATAGAGCTCTTAGAAACTAAGTGGGTTCTCTCAACCCATTCCCACGGGAACAGGCTATGATTGAGATCCCTAAGCTCTTTTGTATGGAGCTATGAAACCATAGAATTCCTACTAGAGCAATACATTTTACCTTGAAATTGATGTTGACACAAATATATTTAAGCCTATAAGGACTATTCTAGAGGAAACCTAGTAAATCAAGAGTTTTTGTAATAACTGTAGACATATATGTCCCCGCTATTGACCCCGAGGGGAAGATTGGGAAGATTAGTAATATTATTAATAGGATGGAGAACTTCTCTAATCGCTCCCATTGGTATCTAGCTTTTCTTGGGAGGATAACTCTCACTATTTTATGTCCATCAAGTGGAGGGATAGGAAGTAGGTTGAAGAATGCAAGTGCTAGGTTAATTACAGTAAATGTTAGTAGGAAGTTTCCTAAAATAGAGTTAAGATTCGGTTGAAATATTAGATTTATAATAGCAAGGAAGCAAGCAAGTAAAAGGTTAGATATTGGACCTGCTAGAGCTGTTATTGCTGTCCCTAACTCTCTTTTGTTAAAGTTGTTTTCGTTTATTGGGACTGGTTTACTCCAACCAAATCTAAAGATTATCATAGAAAGTGCACCTAAAGGATCTATATGAGATAGAGGATTTAGAGTTAATCTCCCTTCAGCTTTTGCCGTAGGATCTCCTAGTTTAAAAGCTGCTAGACCATGAGCATATTCGTGTATTGTTGATGCAATTAATATTGAAGGGATAGCGAAAACAATCCAATATAGAGTGTCATTTGTAAACATAATTAAGAATTATATCATATAGGACTAGAAAGACGTGCGTATCTCTGCTATAATCTCCCCGTTATGTCTAAGATTTGTGAAATTTGCGGAAAATCTGTAATTGCTGGAAACAGAATTCAGCACAAGCACTCTGTTGGTTGGAGATATAAAGCTCCTAAGGCCAAAAGGGAGTTTAAACCTAATCTCAGGAAAATAGAGATCCAGGTTGACGGATCTAACACCCCTGTTAAAGTATCTGCTTGTATGAAGTGCTATAAGAAGTTGAGGAAAGAACAAAAGGAAAACTAGATTATTTCCCGTCTCTATTTATACTCGTCAGATCTTCTTTTTAATGATAAAATCGTTGTATCAGTTTTGAAGCATAATTAAATAATGGCGATTAAATTGTTTGAATCTTTATTCGAGTTAGTTACTTACGATTTGGGCATAGACCTTGGTACTGCAAATACTATGGTGTATATGAGAAATTATGGGATAGTGGTTTCTGAACCTTCTGTTGTTGCTATTGAAAAGAGGAGTAAGACAGTTCTTGCTGTAGGAAAGGATGCTAGACAGATGATAGGACGAACTCCTGCTAATATCGTTGCTATAAGGCCATTAAGGGATGGTGTTATATCAGACTTTGATACAACCCAGGCAATGATTCATCATTTTATTCATAGAGCACATAGTTATTTTGGTAAAAGTTTCAAAATTCCTAGACCCAGAGTTATTATTGGGGTTCCGTCTTCTGTTACGGAGGTAGAGAGGCAGGCAGTTATAGATGCTGCGAAAACAGCGGGAGCAAGAGAAGTTTATATAATAGAAGAAGCAATGGCTGCGGCAATAGGAGCTGGGCTTCCTATTGAAGATGCTTCTGGTAGCATGATAATTGATATTGGTGGGGGAACGACCGACATAGCAGTATTTTCACTTGGAGATATAGTTGTTGACAAAACAATGAAAATTGCTGGAGACGAGATGGACGAAGATGTTGTCAACTATGTTAAGGGTAAATACAATGTATTAATAGGGGAAAGAACCGCCGAGGATATCAAAATTTCAATGGGTTCTGCAATGCCAATGAAAAAAGAAAAGAAGATGAGTGTTCAGGGAAGAGACCTCTTAACGGGACTTCCTAAGACAGTTGAGTTAAGTAGCATAGAGGTTCGAGAAGGAATTATGAATACAATGTCTCAGATTACAGAAGCTGTAAAAGATGTTATAGAAGAGACACCTCCTGAACTATTGCGAGACATTTTAACAAGTGGTGTTAGCTTAACCGGAGGAGGAGCCTTAATTAGAGGACTAGATACCTACTGGAGTAAAGAATTAAACATCCCAGTTAAAATAGTAGAAGACCCTCTATCTACAGTGGCTCGTGGAACTGCACAGATGCTAGATCATATAGAACTACTAGAGCGTGTTCAAAAGTCTTGGGAAGAATTGGTTTAACTTTGGACTTAGCTTATGAAGGAAGACTCTAAAAAAATATCAACAGAGTATTTGGCTTTACTTGGAGGAATTATCTTTAGTGTAGGGTTACTTATTCTGGATTCTCTTGGAGCCTTATTCTTCTTAAGAAGTGGGATTTCGTTTGTTATGGATCCTGTTGCTTACCACGGTAGTTATGTAGGCAGTGAGGTTAAGGGTTATTTTGAAACTATTGGTCGTCTTAACGAATTTCGTAGAGAATATTCTGAATTAAGTATGAAGGTTTATGAACAGGAAGTAGCTTCTGCTTTTTATTCAACCCTGAAGGAAGAGAATGAAGCACTTAAAAAACAAATAGCACTGGGTGATGCAGAACAAAAGTATGTGTTAGCAAAGGTTTTAAGCCCTCGGGAGAATAATCTCATGAGGATAAATAAAGGTAAGGATGAGGGAATTGCCATTGGAGATGTTGTTGTCTTGGGGAATATGTATATTGGTTTGGTAGTCGAAGTAGATGAGAAAGGTTCTCTTGTTAGGTTGCCCTCCAACAGAGGGAGTAGCTTAGAAGCGATTGTTATAGAGGGAGATATAGAGAGTGTAAGAAATATGGATGGTGTAACTATTTTGACAAAAGGAGTTGTAGAAGGTGCTCCGGATGGGATAAAAATAGAGAATATGTCTATGAATGCTTCTCTGAAAAATGGTGATACAGTAGTGCTTAATGATACTAGAGTGGGTGAATATCTCGTTCTTGGCAACCTTGTTGGTCTTTCTGAAAACCCTGCTGCGACATCCAGAACGGGTTATGTATCTCCCATATTTGATTATGACAGATTAATGACGGTATTTGTAATTATAAAATCTTAAAATGTTAATACTAAATATATTTCTAACAATTTTAGGTCTGTTCGCTCTAGTGTACTTAGAGAGTATGTTTCTTTCGCTTCTAGGAATTAGTCTCTCCTTAATAATATTTTTCTTCTTGTTTCGCAAAGTGGACTTAAAGATTTTCTCCATAATATCTTTCATTGTCTTTTTAGTTTTTGATGTTGTTTACAAACTTCCTCTTGGAAGCAATATCCTTATCCTTTCTATTCCCTTACTTCTTTATCTGTTAATCTCGATGTTTGTTTCTTTAGAATCTAGTCTTGTAGCATTTCTAATCAAGACCGTAATCTTTTGGGTTTATTACATTGTTCTTCTTACTCTCCCAAACCTTTTTGTGGTGGGTAGATTAGGAGCATTAACATGGGACGAAGTTCTTAGAGCTCTTCTAAGTGCCTTTTTAACAAATCTTGGTGTGTTTATACTTGACTACATACTCGCTGGTTTTAGGAGGAGAGGAAATAGTTCTCAAATTCGGTTAAAATAGAGTATGAATCTGAAGATTTCTAAAGATTTACAAAATGGGGATTCTAAAAGAAAGAGACTTTTTGTAAAAGGGAGTTCTACTAATATTAACGGTGTCGCTAAAAATATTAAAAAGACTCTCTTAGAGCCAAGCAAGGAGAATGGAGATGTGCGTTGGAACTATCTCTTGGTTTTTCTTCTGTTTCTATTTTTATTAGGGGTCCTTATTTTTGAATTGTCCTCTCTACAGATAGTGAAAGGGGAGGAGATGCTTGCTAGATCAGTGAATAATCAGGTTAGAATAAGAACGATCCCTCCGTACAGGGGAGTTATCTTTGACAGGAATGGAAAGCAATTAGCAATTAACGAATCTGCCATGAATGTATATTTGGCGATAGAGCACTATCTAGATCAAGAAGGGTTGATAGACACGGCACTAGTGGAAGAAACCTCCAATACCCTCGGGGGTATATTGGGTAGCAATTGGGAGCACAGTGCTGACGAGGGCGATGAAGAGTTCAAGACTATTTCTGAGAAGATATATTCTATTTACAGTGAGAGTCCTTATTTCTCTGAAATCCTTATAGCGAGGGATATTGATAATGATGTCGCAATTAAAATAAAGGCAATAAGCGAGGAACTTCCTGGAGTCTACATAGACAATGGGAGCAAGCGATTTTACCCAGAGAGGGAAGTTCTCTCTCATGTATTGGGTTATACAGGAACCGTTTCTTTGGAGGACATCTCTGAGCTAGATTATGTCTCCCCAACTGATGTAATAGGGAGGACTGGGCTTGAAAGAGAGTACGATGAGGACCTTTTAGGTCAGGCAGGGGAGATTGCTTGGGAAGTAGATGCTGTGGGCAGAACTATTTCCAAGGAAGGCTATGTGATTAAAGAACCAGTATCTGGTAAAAACCTCTATCTAACGATAGATTTGGATGTCCAAAAGCAACTGTATGATGTTGTAAGGGAGGGCGTTAAGGAATATGATGCTCAAGCTGGAGCTGCTGTAATCCAAGATCCCCAAACAGGAGAAATAGTAGCAATTGTTTCGTATCCTAGCTATGACAACAATCTTTTCGTTGGAGGTATTTCCTCTTCAGAATATTCTAAACTAATAACTAATCCTAACAACCCATTATTAAATAGGGCAATAGCGGCACAGGTCCCTCCAGGATCTACATTTAAAACCTTGGTTGCAATTGCAGGACTAGATTCTGGTGCAATAACAAGGGATACGGTATATGTTAGCAGGAGAGGTTATACCTTCTCTAGTGGTGCACCCTTCCAGGATTATAGGAATACTGCTTATGGAGCATTAAATCTAATTGATGCAATATCTGTTTCCTCTAATATATATTTCTGCGAATTAATAAGGAATTGGGATATGGACGAATTAGTTCCATACTTAGAGGCCTTTGGGATAGGTAGCTATACTGGTATAGATATCCCTGGTGAAGCTCCAGGAAGACTTCCTTCTCCAGAGAACAAGATTGCACTGGCCAACACAACGAATCCTTGGTTAGATGCGGTTTGGTATCCAGAGGGAGATTCTTGTAACTCTGTTATTGGCCAGGGTATTACATTGGTAACTCCTCTACAGATGGTGAATTGGACCTCTGCGATAGCCAACGAAGGGACATTACACACACCGCATGTTGGAGATTATTTTCTAGATGAAGATGGGGAGAGAAAGACATTGGAGTATGATCCTATAAGAACAGAAGTAGCCTCCAAGGATGCGATAAAGACAGTCAAGGAAGGGATGTGGTCTGCAGTTAACGGCCCAAGGGCAACAATCCGTACCCTTAGTGGTCTCGGTGTAGAAGTAGCTGCCAAAACAGGAACTGCGGAGTTCGGAGCTTTAAGTAAAGAGGGGACATATGAGAATACCCATGCTTGGGCGACAAGCTTCTTTCCTTATGATAATCCCAAGTATGTAATGACTATATTTCTAGAAGATGGAGGAGAGAGTATAAATGCTGTGAGGCTTTCTAGGCAGATGATAGAGTGGATGATTAAAAAGGATTTAATCTAGATTTAATCTTCTCTTGTAACAATATCTCTATGCAAACAGTATCTAGGGGGGAACTGCCTCGTTTTTTGGTTGAAGCCATTCCAAAGCTTCATTCATTATATTCCATGGGTAATAAGGACTTATTGAAGAGAGTCTGCATAACCTTTGTTGGCACAAGAGATATCTCCGAATATGGGGAATTTGTAATAAAAGAACTTCTGAACAAGGAGTTGGCTAATTACAATATTGCCATAGTTAGTGGCCTAGCTAGAGGAGTCGATGCTTATGTTCATAAAATCTGCCTTGCAAGAGGAATTAAGACAATAGCAATAGTCCCTGGGGCTATAAGTAGCGCAATACCAGAATCAAACAGAGAAATATTCCAGCAGATTAAGCATAAAGGCCTTATCCTTGCAGAATATCCCGAAGGAGTTGTATTAAGAAAGGAGATGTTCGTTTTAAGAAATAGACTTCTAGCAGGAATATCCCCATTAACGATAGTTGTCCAGGCAGGGCTAAAGAGTGGTTCCTTAATAACTGCCAACCTAGCCCTCAATTACAATAGAGAATTATGTGTGGTTCCTGGGGATATAAATAGAGAAATTTCTAAGGGTTGTAATTCACTTGCTAGGCAAGGAGCTGGCATAATCACGAGCTTTGACGACTTTAAAGAGCAACTTGGAATTGTTAATAATCAACTAACAATAAAGTGTGAACACCTTGTGCAAGGAAAATGAACAAATTTGACAAGCCCGATGTAATTAATGTATTTTGAACCTATGGCAAATAAAACTTATAAAAATTTACTAATAGTTGAGTCTCCTTCTAAAGCAAAGACAATAAACAAATATTTGGGTAAAGACTTCAAGGTCATGGCTACAGTTGGCCATATAATGGATCTTCCTAAGAGTAACTTGGGCGTGGATGTAGAAAATAACTACGAACCACAACTAGAGACGATTTATGGTAAGGGAAAGATTGTAAAAGAGCTTAAAAAGGCTATCCCGAAGGGGGGAGATGTCTACTTAGCAATGGACCCAGATAGGGAAGGGGAAGCTATTGCTTACCATACTGCTACAGAATTAGATCTTAAGAGACCAAAAAGAGTTATGTTCCATGAAATAACTGAAGAAGCAGTCAAGGAAGCAGTAGCAAATCCCAAGGAAATTAATCTGAACTTAGTTGAGGCTCAAAAAGCTAGGAGAGTGCTAGATAGGTTAGTAGGATACAAGCTTTCAGAACTTATATGGAAGAAGATTTGGTATGGTCTCTCTGCAGGTAGAGTCCAATCTGTTGCTTTAAGGTTAGTTGTTGAAAAAGAAGAAGAGAGGGAGGCATTTAAGCAAGAGGAGTATTGGGAGGTGTCTGTAAAGCTAAAAGATTCTGATAAGAATGTAGTAATAGCTAAACTCGCTACTAAAGATGGTAAGAAATATATTCCTAAAAACGAGAAGGAGGTTAAGGATATCCAGGGGGGTATAGGAGACAGTAAATTCTTAGTCAAAGAAGTCACAACAAAGAAGAAGAGTAGACATGCGTACCCACCGTTTACAACCTCAACGCTTCAACAGACAGCAAACACTATCCTGGGATACACATCCAAGCGAACAATGGGTATCGCACAGACCCT
>DAOTFQ010000028.1:0-7367 GCA_035446665.1 Candidatus Dojkabacteria bacterium
ATTCCCTATTGCATGCTGGTATGCTCTCTTAATATTCTCCTTTCCTGCAAATGAACTTACCAAGAGAATTAAAGAAGAGTCTGGCATATGGAAGTTTGTTACTAAGGTATCTACAATCTTCCATTCGTATCCTGGGTATATATAAAGATCTGTATAGCCACTATATGATTTTACCAGATACCTTCCATTTTCCTTCTCTTTGTAAGCAACGCTTTCTAGAGTCCTTGCAACAGTAGTGCCAAAAGCCCAAACTCTTCCATGCCCAAGGATAGCCTGGTTTATAATTGTTGCTGTTTCCTCATTGATTTCGATATGTTCTTCATGTATCTGGTGTTCCTCTATTTCTTCTTCCCTTATCGGAGCAAATGTTCCCCAACCAACTCTTAGGTCTATCTTAACAATCTTAGCTCCCTTATCTTTAATGTTTTGGATAATCTGCTCTGTTAAATTCAAACTTGCTGTAGGAGCAGCTACAGCTCCTGGGATATTTGAAAAGACTGTATTGTATCTCTCTTTGTCACTTTCTAAATCCTCTCGGCCAATATATGGCGGAAGTGGAGTGTGACCATAATTTCCAAATAATTCATATGGACTACCTTCTTGGAATTCTACTACAAATCCATTCTCCTTCCTTTCCTTAACAACAACTTTAGTATTTTGATCCTCTTCATTCACCAACACGTCTCCTATCCTTACATTCCTGGCTCTACCGATTAAAACAAGCCATCTTCCCTTAAAGATATCTTCTAAAAAAAGAACCTCTACTCTTTTCTCTTTTGGTGTCAAAAAATATGTTCTGGAGTTTAATACTTTAGTCTCATTTAAAACAACAACATCATCTTCATTGATATAATCTGGGATATTGTAATATTTCCTGTCTTCTAACCTTCCGTTCACCTTGTCCAAGACTAAAAGGTTGGTTGTTCCCCTTTTTTCTGGAGGGAATTGTGCAATTAGTTCTTCTGGTAGATTGTATTTAAATTCATCTATTTTCATATTTACAGATGTATTATATAGCAATTTAGGCGTTAATTGAGTAAAATTAGGATATGAGAACAATATTTTTAGGTACCACATGGGAATCCTTGGAGACTCTTAAAGTTTTACATAAGGATCCTTTTTTTGATGTGGTATGTGTAATAACAACACCAGACAAGCCTGTTGGGAGAAAGCAGATCCTAACTCCAAGTAAAGTTAAGGTATATGCTTTAGAGCATGATATCCCCGTTGTGCATACGGAGAAAAAGAAAGAGAACTATATTAAGGTTTTGGAGGAATACAAGCCCGAGATTGTTGTGTGTAAAGCTTTTGGTGAGATTATTCCTAAAGAATTTTTAGATTACCCCAAGTATGGTTGTATAAATATACATTTTTCAATATTGCCTAAATATCGAGGTGCTGTACCGACACAGAAAGCTATTTTGGATGGAGAAAAAGAGACAGGGATTTCTATAATGCTTATGAGTGAAGGTCTAGACGAGGGAGATCTCTTAAGGATTTTTAAGGAAAAAATTAAAAAAGATGATACAAATATTACCCTCAGGGAAAGACTTGTAACTAAAACGACCGAAGTGCTAATTCCCACTCTCAAGAAGTGGATTAACGGGGAAATAATGCCTGTTAAGCAGAAGAATGAAGATGCTACATACTGTTGGCAAAAAGATATATCTAAGAAAAATGCCGAGATACTCTGGGAAAAACATGAGCCTGAATATATAGAACGAATGGTTAGGGCCTTTATACCGTGGCCAATTGCTTGGACAATACTACCTTCAAATTTGAATAAAAATATGGCGGGAAAGATTATTAAGATTTTTAGGGCCGAGTTAGTTAAAGTCCCTTCGGGAAAAGATCCTGGAGAGATATTTGCAAACGGTGGAAAGGTTTTATTCGCTACCCAAGACCCATTGGTATCTTTAAGAACTTTGGAACTCCAAATAGAAGGAAGAAACAAGACGAATGAGAGAGATTTCTTAAATGGAATTGGACGAGCTATCTGACCTCTGACCAGGGCTGCCCCAGCTTCACACCTTATTCATATACCCCACCCGAGTCATCACTAGATGTCCACTTTCTAATGTACAACCATTGATAGCTATTCACCTCTTTACTGCTAACAAGACCAGCCTCCACAGGATTATTTCTTAAATACTGTATCGTAGATTCTAGGTCTCGCCTTCCAATAATTCTTCTAACTTGAAATGGGCCTTGGAATAAATGACCTACCTTAAGATATTTCCGGTTGAAGTACATTACATAGGAAGTCATAAAACAGCCCATAAACTTTGGGATATCATTCCAATTATGGCCACATTTAATAATAAAGTGATAGTGATTTGGCATATAACAATAAGCAACCAACATAAGGGTATATTTCTTGAAATACTTGTACATCAATCTTTCAAAAACACCATAATCTTTTTCTTGAAAGAATATTTTTCTTTTATGATTCCCTCTATTGTATATGTGGTAATAGGAATTGGACTTGTAAATCGTATCGTTTTTGTTTTTCTTCATAAATAAAGAATAACAAAAAGACATGAATTCTCCCTGAACTTAGGGTAGCCCTAGGGCAGCCCTGTAATATGGATTTAGAATATGTAATGCGCAAGTACACAATAAGCCGAATTCTGTATAACGATGATTATCTGTCTATGCGGTTCAACCTTGCTCCAGGAGGGGGTTACCACGCGATATTGTATTACTACAATACCCGGTAGTCTCTTACACTACCATTTCACCCTTACCTAGTCGAAACCAGGCGGTATAACTTTCTGTTGCCCTTTTCTCCAAAAGATTACTCCCTTCCAACTCTCGTTGGCTCCTATCTCAATATGTTTGAGACTGACATGGAGTCCGGACTTTCCTCACTTACTTTAAAAAAGCAAGCGCAATCATCTAGTAGTACTTGCGCACTATTATTATACTATTTCTTAGCTTTCTTTTTAAGTAAGACCACTGGAACAACAATTATTGCAACTACTGGAGAGAACACAACAACCCAGATCAAGAGATTCCCAATTGATTTTGCGAAGTTTACAAGTGCTCGAGCAGCCTCTTTAAAGACTCCTGCTGGCTTCCAATCTTCATCCTCTAGTTCTGCACCGACACTACTTTGAGATATCTGTATGTAGATGTATGAATAATCTGTTTGGTTTTCTAAATTCTTCAGTTGAGTCTCTACTCTCTCGATATCAAGACGAATTTGGTTTAATTCCTTGTATACGGCGAGGGTATCTTCTACATCCTCCGCAGATTCTAAAATGGAAAGGTATTGGGATTCGACACTTCTGTAGTTTCTAAGCCTTGCTTCTAAATCTGTAACTGTCTCAGTCACATCTGAGATTGTAATAGAAGAGTTTTCATATTCTCCTTCAATCTCTTTTAAGTCTGCGTAGAGTTCTTCAAATTGGTCCTCTACAACCTTAATCGTTACACTTACTCCTCTGTTTATTCCTTTACCGTAGTCATCAAGGCTGATTTTCATCGCATCATATTTGTTTTCTATGGAGTCTATTTGATCAAGAGTAGCATCTATATCCTCAACTGCTAGGGATATATTTCCTGTCTTTATTAAACTCCTGTCTTCTAGATCAAAGTCGGTAGCTGTATCTAGGTCACTACCTCTGTATTCGAAAGTCTGTTCAGTGCCTTCAGTTCCCATCGGTACAAGATATGCATTTTCTTGCATTGTAAAATCCAAACCACCATATTCCTTTTCTCCAATAGAATTAGATGGAGTATAACCTAATGTAATTGCTCCTATACCAAGGAGTAATACTAGTCCAAATAGAATAGTAAGGGCTAACAATGGACCTTTGAAAATCTTTTTTTGCATCTATGAAATGTATTAAATTTATCTACTTAGATAATAGGGGATTATCTTGTAGATAGCAATAATACTCGTATCAGGAGAATTTGATTCCTATCTCTTTGAGAACTGAGGCTTCTTTCTCGCTTTGACGTGGTGATATTTCTTTCTCTCTACTGCTCTGGGATCTCGCGTAACAAGACCTTCTTTTCTCAATACCGTTTTAAGTTCTGGATCCATTTCGTATAAAGCTCTTGCTAATCCTAAGCGAACAGATTCTAGTTGTCCTGTAATTCCACCACCAGAAACCTTAGCGGTAAAGTAATACTTCCCATCTAAGCCAACAACTATTAGAGGCCTGTTTACAATCTTCTCGGCGTCTTTTCTGCCAGAGAAATATTCAGAAATGGCCACTCCATTAACCGTAGAGGCACTATCTCCCTTGTATATTCTTACCCTTGCTGTTGAGGTTTTTCTTCTTCCTATACCTTCTGTATATTTCTTCACCATTTAATACTTTATAATTTAATCTCTGTTGGTTTCTGAGCAGCATTCTTATGCTCAGGTCCTTTGTATACTATTAGTCTAGCAATTCTTCTATCTTTTAACTTGTTCTGTGGCAACATATTCTTTACTGCATCAACAATTATTTTTCTTGAATCTTTTTCTAGTTGTTCATCAAATCTTGTTTCTTTCAAAGCTCCAGGGTATCCTGAGTGTCTGTAATACATTTTCTTTTTCTCTTTTCCTCTAGTTAGTTTGATTTCATCACTGTTTATTACAACAACATAGTCACCACAATCCACATTAGGAACTATTTCTGGTTTCCCTTTTCCAATTAAAAGAGAAGCTATTTGAGTAGCAGCCCTACCAAGAATCTGGTCCTTCACATCTACAAGGTACCAGTCTCTTTTTATATCTTCTTTTTTAGTCCATGTTGTTTTATATTTCATATTTCTTTGCTATTAATTAAAGACCTGCACGAGCTTGAGGGCGTGTGCCACTCTTTTTAACTACTGCTGTTTTATCTACTTTCTTCTTAAGACCAACTGGCATTTCTTCCTTAATCTTTAGAGGATTTTTCTTTTCTGCTTTCTCTGCCTCTTCTTTCTTCTTCCCATCGTCTTTTTTAGACTTAGGTTCAGCAGATTTCTTCTTGTCTAACCCTAAGAGGTATACTCTAGATAATTCTGCGTTATCTCCATCTCTAAATCCTACCCTAACGAATCCTACACCTGCCTTATCTTTCTTAATGTATTCCAGATATTTCTTTACTATCTCCTCTTTTCCTAGAACACTCTTTAGTTTCCTTACGAAGTCTACATTCTCTCCTTTCTTCTTACCAACCTCTATTAAAGATTCTGCTTTCTGCTTTAGAACCTTTGCCTTTGTTGTAGTTGTTACAACATAGTTGTTGTCAAAGAGAGATCTTAAGAGATTGTCTATAAGAGACTCTCTGTGTGACTTCTTTCTTCCTAATTTTGCTCTTTTAATTCTCTTATACATGGATTTCTACTAGATATATTAAACTCCTTTGATATTAATTCCGTATTCAGATAGTAATTCTACAACCTCATTTAAGGACTTATTTCCAAATCCTGGGAGGTTAAGTAATTCTGTAACTGTTGTATCTCTAAGATCTCCTACTGTTTTGAATCCTCCTGTAAGAAGTCCTGTCTTTGATCTCTTGGATATTGGTAAATCTTCTATTTTCCAGCTCCCTATTTCATCCTCTTCTTCTTTTGCTTCCTCTTCCATTTCTTCTGGGGTGTTTGCTTCTTCTGCTAACTCTTCAACTTCCTTCTGTGACATTCCCATTGCTATCATGACCTTTCCTGCAAATTCTTGAAGAATCTTTGAGGATTCAACTAAAGCTTCCTTAGGCTCAATGCTACCATCTGTAGTTACACCGAGTAAAACTGCGTCTAAGTCTGTCTCCTGTCCCTTACGTGCCTGTTCTACACTAAGGCTTACTCTCTCAATAGGGGTGAAGTCACAGTCTAAAGGAATTAAACCTACAGGTTCTCTTTCAGCATCTTCTGCTCTTTTGTAACCTACTCCAGACTCAACGGTTATTTCCATATTTAATTCAGAAGAGGCATCTGTTAATTCTGCAATTACCAAATCTTTGTTTACTACTTCCAAATCCCCCTTAACTTCTATGTCTCCTGCTGTTACTATTTTCTTTCCTTTAACATCTAATTTGCACTTGAATACCTCGTCTAGTTCTGTCTTAAATTTGACCTCTTTAAGGTTAAGAATTATATCTACTACAGTCTCTTTTACACCGTCTAATGTAGAATATTCATGATCTACACCTTTTATTTCAACTGCTGTCACACCTGTCCCCCTAAGACTAGAGTAAAGGATTCTTCTTAATGAATTTCCCAAAGTATGACCATATCCTCTTGGAAGTGGGGATACTTCGAATAATCCGTAGTTATCTTTCTCTTCTTTAATGGTGACTCTTATATCTTTAAATGCTTCCATTTATATGTAATTTAAAATTATCTAGAATAGAACTCAATTATTAAGTTCTCTTTTATTCCCTCATCTATATCTTCCCTTACCGGAAGCCTTGCTACCTTGCAACTTACACCCTTAGACTCTATCCAATCTGGAGTTTTGAAAAACTTCTCAGACGGTGCTAACTTCGCTTTTACCAATTCTACAGAATCTCCCTCTTTTAGCTCTAATGAAGGAATATTTACCTTCTTCCCATTTAGCTTTATATGACCATGTGTTACATACTGTCTTGCAGCGGGTCTAGATGGGGCTAGGCCGGCTAGATATACCACATTGTCCAGTCTCAACTCTAACAGTCTTAGAAATTCCAAACTCTTGTCTGTGTCATATAATTTTGCTCTCCTATCTGCCTCCTTAAATGTATTCTTCATCTTCTTCTCTCTCAAACCGTAAGTTCTCTTAACCTTCTGCTTCTCCCTTAACTGAAAACCATAGTTAGACAATCTAGCCCTTCTCTCGTTTCCATGCTGACCTGGAGGGAATGGCTTCCTTGCCAAACCATTTTTGTCAGAAAAAGACCTTGCACCTTTAAGGTGTAAGTTTACTCCCTCTCTTCTACTTAGTTTTTCTTTTGGACCTGTATATCTTCCCATTTTTATTTAATAATTATCAAAATATAGTTATTACTTCCTAGGTACTTTTCTTGACCTGCATCCATTATGTGGAATAGGTGTTCTGTCCGCTAACATCGTTATTCTTAATCCTGCAGAATCTAAACCTTTAACAGCTGCGTTTCTACCGGATCCTGGTCCTTTAACAAACACCTTTACCTCTTTTAATCCATATTTCTTAATAACTCTCTCAGCAACCTCCATAGCAGCTTTTGTAGCTGCAAAAGCGGTACTTCTTCTAGCTCCCTTGTATCCAACTCTCGCAGGACTACCTTGTCCTAAAACATTCCCTTCAGTATCTGTAATACTTATAATTGTGTTATTAAAAGTTGACTGTATTGTAACGACACCAGTTGTAACTGTTTTCTTCTTTCCCTTTGTTTTTGTCTTATCTGCTTTTTTAGCTTTCTTTATTGCTG
>DAOTFQ010000029.1:0-7046 GCA_035446665.1 Candidatus Dojkabacteria bacterium
CAGACCTCCTTGGCGTAGATGAAAGAAAAAGGTATCTCGTCCTATTTCAAAACGAGGGAGAGATTAGAAGTACTGGAGGTTGGTTAACAAGTTATGGGATTGTAGGTGTAGAAGGAGGACAAATAAGAGAACTCTTCGTTGACGATATTTACAATGCAGAAGGGACATTGAAGGTTCAGAATAAGAGATTTACACCTCCCAGAAGTATGTCTAACGCATTAAAGATAACTGACTGGCCCTTCTCTCTAGTAAACTGGCACCCAGACCTATCTGACACACTCACAGAAGCAGAGCCATTTATCTATGAACTTGGCAAGGGCACCCCTCTTGAAGGACTAATAACAATAGATGTTTCCTTTGTTGAAGAACTTTTGAAAAAATGGGGAGGTATAGAGGTCCCTGGAGAAACAGAACTTGTTACTAGTGAGAACTTAAATAGTAAGATTTTTCAAATGCATGAGGAGTTCGTCCCTGGATCAACACAGAAAACGACTTTTCTAGCAAACCTTGCAAATGAGATTGTCAAGAAATTACTTTCTATGAACATTGCGGACCTCATGGGAATTGCAGATATCTTTGAAAAAACCCTAGATGAGAAACATCTTCAGGCCACATTTAAAAACAAAGATGCATACAACTTCTTTAGTTCTAGGAATTGGGCCAACTCTATGAGTAATGAATACAATGATGCCCCGATATCAATAGATTGGAACTGGGGTGGAAACAAGGCTAACCTATACCTAGACAAGAACTATTCCCTCACCATTAATGTAAGAGATGAGGATACCGTGGATTTCATATATTCCATAACCGTAGAGAATTCCTCCACGGAGAATGTTTATCCAGAAGGGGATTACATAAACTATCAAAGAATATATATTCCTCCTCAAGCAAAGATCTTAAGAATTAGTGGAATAGAAGATAATGACTACTCTATTTACAGAGAGAGTGGTTTCAAGGTAATCGGAGGTTGGTTTAATACACCAATTGAATCTATAAACACCTTAGATGTCTCCTACAGAATAGAGAGAAAAGATGGAGCCTCTAATTTCCCAATTGTAATACAGGAACAGAACGCATTCCTTGACATTAACCTCTTCAAACAACCTGGAGAGAAGAAATATGCTTACAAACTAGACATTACATATCCCTCTACATGGAATTTGGAAAGCTCTCAAGGATTAAACAGCATAAGTAACCAACTCTCTGGGAGATTTGAACTAAATAAGGACCTAGAATTTCCTATAATTTGGAGAATCCCTAACTAGCAATTCCTCCGTTAAACTGAAACCTTTGAATTCTTCTTTAGCTGTGCATACACCTCGAGGATATCTTCTAAAGAAACCTTATCCTGTGAAGCAAATTTCTTTAGTTCTTCAAAACTAAGATCTACATTTAAAGGAGATCTGCTACTCATTCCCATCGGAAAAACATATGTAACAAGGTTTCTTGATTTACAAGTATGGCAAGAAAAGTGTATAATAGCCGAGACTCCAGTGTTCTGGACGATATTAATATCTTCGGGGTTATATGCAGTACCACACTTATCACAAAACTTTGCTAGAGCATTCAAAAAGAACTCTTTATTCCCTAATGTGTTATTATCTTCATTGTTCATATATAAAATTATATCACACCCTGAATGTCAGATAAAAGCAAATCCATCAAATACCTCATAAAAAAAGGAAGAGACCAGGGGTTTCTAACCCAAGAAGATCTTCTCGATGTTTTTCCTACAATAGAGGAAGATATAGATCTTCTAGACGAGATCTTTGAGAAGCTCCAAAAAAACGAAATAGAAGTCCTAGAACCAGAAGAAGATGTAGAAACTCAAGAAAAAGAGGAATTGACCCTAGAGAAGAAAATCAGGATATTAAAGAATATTCAAACAAATATCTCTACAGATGCAATAAGGTCCTATCTCTACGAAATTGGAAGAATCCCACTCCTAACTGGAGAAGAGGAGGTCATTTTAGCAAAAAGGATAGAGAAGGGGGACAATGAGGCCACCCAACTATTAATCACTGCAAACCTTAGATTAGTAGTTAGTATTGCTAAGAAATATAGTAAGAGCAATTTAGAATTGCTAGACCTTATTCAAGAGGGAAATATTGGATTAATGAGGGCAGTAGAGAAATTCGATTACACAAAAGGGTTTAAATTCTCCACATATGCTACTTGGTGGATAAGACAGGCAATAACAAGAGCTATTGCAGACCAAGCAAGAACTATTCGTATACCAGTCCATATGATAGAAACTATCAACAAGTTCAATAAAACAAGTAATCTCCTGGCGACAAAGCTCGGTCGCCCTCCTAAAGATGAGGAGATAGCAAAAGAGATGGATATTGAAGTGGAGAAAATTGCAGAGATAAGAAAAATAAAGCAGAACCCTACATCCCTTGCAACCCCAATAGGAGAGGAGAAGGATAGTAAGCTACAAGACATCATTCCAGATGATTGGTCTCAATCCCCTGAGGATTATGCAACTGGAGAATACCTAAAGAACCAACTTAAAGACATCCTGGATAGCCTACAGGATAGAGAAAGACGAGTTCTTTCCCTACGGTTCGGACTAGATGATGGAGTTTCCAGAACCCTAGAGGAAGTGGGGAAAGAATTTGGTGTTACCAGAGAAAGAATTAGACAGATTGAAGCAAAAGCCCTAAAAAAACTGAAAGAGAAATCTGCACAACAGAAACTAGATGATTATATTGACTAATCTCTTCCTACAAGAGTAAAAAATACCTCAGGAAGAACTGGGAAGTGTTCCTTTGTTCTCCTACTAACCTCCTCTAGTTCATCCAAATCGAAAGTCTTTTGTAATTGTGACACATAAGAATCGGCCAAAGGATTAATCTCTATTTCGGAACTCTCATAGTAGATATAAAGACCCACCCAAACAACTACAAGACCCAAAAGCATAATCAAAGGGACCGTTGCTTTTTTAATAATGTCCATATCTTATTTATAAAAATTTACATTATTTACATGATATATCCTCAGAGAGACCGTAAATGCATTTGTCCCATCGTCCGCTGTTTTCGTTGAATACGAGAAAGATTCTATAACAGGATACATGGGAAGATCTTCTAATTCGCTCAGAAAACTCAAGATATTTTCCTCTCTACCTCTAGCACTAAAAGCCATCGTATAGGGTTCAAGTGCCTTCGTCGTGATATCATAATTCCTCCCATTATATCTATCAAAACTTACAGAGGAAAGCTTATGACCATTACGAGTTGTCACCAATTCTATATTCGCCAATAAAAGACTAAAGTTGTTCCCTGGAGGAAATATCATTTCCAAATCATCAAAGGCCTCCTTGTTGGGAGCATACTGCTTATCTAGCTCGTTTAAAGTAGTAATCTTATTCTCAAGAAGGGTATTGACCCTTTCTTTTTCCTCAATCTCCTTGTTTATTCGTGTAATAGTCGTAACTGTTGGCCTAATAGCAAAAACAATTAAGACTATAACAACCAAAATAGAGAAACCAAAGAAAACATAAGATCGCTTCTTCTCTGAAGACTCTTTTATCGTTTTTACATATTCAGCTGTATTAATTTTCCGTTCTTCCACTTACTTTCCCTTCAGTATTTAAATAGAAAGAAACTCCTACAGTTATCTCAGCATCCTCCTTGGTTATCGAAAACTTCACATCCTCGTACATTGGATTATTCTTTAAAGCAGATTCGTAGTCCTTTACACTATTGAGATTATTGGAGCTAAGGCGTAAAGAAACTCTCCCTTCACTAAAACTTAATCCCTCTAATACCAGACTTCCTGGGACTCCACTAATAAGCTCTTTAATCTTAAGAGAATTAATTGTCTGCTTCTCCCTTATAGCCTTTATGTCTCCTAGAAGCACTTGGTAATCTTCGAATAGAAAAGCATTTCTCTTCCAAGTATCATTGGAAAGAAGAACTATCTTATTATTAATCTCTTCTGTAAGATCATTGTTTTTTCTGTCTAAAACAAACCTAGAGAAAAAAACCCCCAAAACTATTACCTGTACACCTATTAGGAGATATTTCCCAATACTAACAAGCCAAATATATGCGTTACTCCAAACATCAGTCGGATCGTAAAGGGTTTCTAGGAAGTTAATAGATTTTGGTTGTTTCTCTTTCTGAAACATATGGCAGTTTTAAACTTTTATTGTCTCAGTATATCATATATTTAGACTTATGAAATCTTCTCAAAAAGAATTATTTTCTCTCTCTTCTCAAGCGCTCTCTTTGCTTTAACAGCACTTACAGGGATAATTGGTTCGTAAAGATCTGAAACAACATAAAGAAGGTAGCTAAGGTTATTTAATATCGTTTCAACTTCTTCTTTTTCCTTACTCTTCTCCCAAGGTTCCTTCTCTGTAATATACTTATTCCCTAAGTCGGCAAGTTCATCAATTTTTTCTCCAGCTAGACTGAGTTCATACTCGTCATAAAGAGTCTTTATCTCCCTCTCGAATCTGTCAACCTTTTCTTTGAAAGACTTCTCTACTCCTTCAACATTGTTAATGTCAACCTCCTTACTGTTGGCGAGATGTATTGTCCTGTTGAGTAAATTTCCGAAATTGTTTGCTAACCTAGAATTGTACATATTTACAAGCTCCTCCTCTTTGTATGCGGAATCTGCAAAGGTAGCAATCCCTGTTAGAAGGTAGAACCTAACAACTTCTGCTCCAAATTTCTTTTCCTGGTCAAAAGGGGAGATAACATTATTAAGAGTTTTAGACATCTTTCTCCCATCTGGTCCAAGAACCATACCGTGTTCTAAAAGCCTTTTACTCTGTGCAAGGCCTACAGAAGCCAACATCCCTTGCCAGATACTTCCCTGGAATCTTAGGTTATCTGGACCAAAAAGTTGTATTCCTGGCCACCATTTATTTAACTTCTCTTCGTCTTCCCCAAAACCAATAACATTAACATAGTTGGTAAGAGCATCAAACCAGACATAAAATACTTGCTCTGGATCCTCAGGGACCTCTATCCCCCAAGGGAGATTCTCTCTTAGTCTTGAAATACTGATATCTTCTGCCTCGCTAATTATTGCTTTAAGCTCATCTAGTTTTCTCTCTGGTTTGAGTACCTCTGAATTATCCTCTAGCCATTTAAGAAGCGTATCTCTGTATTTTGTAAGCCTGAAAAAGTAATTCTCCTCCTCCTTAACCTCTGGTTCTTTGTCATGGTCTGGGCATTTCCCATCTACTAAATCTTTATCTGTTAGAAATCTTTCACATCCTACACAGTAGAGTCCACTATATTTCTTTTTATATATATCTCCGTTCTCGCTACACTTTTTCCAAAATTCTCTTGCTGCTTTATGATGCTTTGGGTCAGATGTCCTGTAAAAATGATCATACTCTACAAAGAATAATTCACAGAAATCTTTAAACCTCTGTACATATTTATCTACAAACTCTTGCACTGTAAGTCCTTCTTTCTTTGCCTGCTCTAGAATCTTCTGCCCATGTTCATCTGTTCCTAGATTAAAAAACACATTTTCTTCACCAAGTTTTTTTCTAAAATACCTAGAGATAGCATCTGCCTGTATAAATTCTAATGCATGCCCAATATGTGGTTCAGCATTAACATAGGGAAGAGTAGTTGTAATATATAGAGTGTCTTTTTCCATTATTTCCTTTCTTAATTTAGATTAAAAATATAATCGTTGTAATGATTATATAACTATTTAATTATCCTGAGAAATTCTTGTCCCTAGTGGGACATCATCTGCTGTGACATTAACAACCCTTTTGCAAGCCCCAGCTTAGCAAGTTCCTGCCAAACCGATTCTGTAACAAAAGGTATAAATGGATGCATTATCTTTAGATTCTCTTTCAGGAGGTATAACAATTCTGAAAGATACTGAATCCTTTTCTCACTTCCAATTTCTTCTCCCTCTATACTCTCTTTTACTTGCTCTATCCAGATATCACAAAACTCATGCCAGAAAAACTCTCTTATTTTTTCCGCTCCTAGGTTAAATTGGTATTTCTCAATATATTCTCCAACTTTTTTAATATGTTCTCTCGTTTTTCTTGTCCTCTCTGTCTCTTCCATGGAGTTCTTTATTCTCTCAGAAATTTCTTCTATCTCGCTATCTTCTACATTCATAAGTATAAACCTACTAGCATTCCACACCTTATTAACAAAATTTCTGTTCCCCTTAATCTTTTCCTCCCTTACTGGAGCATTTGATCCAGGAAGAGCATCGGAATAGTACCAAAGTCTTAAGGAATCTGCTCCGTATTTTTCAAAAATCTCCTTTGGCACAACACTGTTACCTTTAGACTTAGACATCTTAGATCCATCCGGAGCTAATATCATTCCTGTAAGGAAGATGTCAGAAAAAGGTAGCTGATCTGTTCTATATAGACCCATCATAACCATCCTAGCAGACCACCAGAAGAGAATATCTCTAGCATGGACCATCATTGATGTCGGGTAATATTTCTTAAAATCTTCTCCCTCTGGGCCTCCTAATGTAGAAAAGGGCCATTGACCTGAGCTAAACCAGGTGTCAAAAACATCCGTTTCCTCTTCCCACAGTTCACCATTCTTAGATTTCGGTTTCTCCTCGCCTACACAGAGTTCTCCCGTTCCTCTGGCTTCATTCCCAGTTTCTTTTGTGTAATCTTCTAAGCTCATTCCTTCGTTCTCATTTAACCAATCATAAAGTTTTTTCCCTCCGCTATACCATATAGGGATTCTCTGTCCCCACCATAACTGCCTAGAAATACACCATGGCTGAATTTCTTCAAAGAAATGAGTTAGAGCTTTCTGTTGTCCTTCTGGGAAGGCTCTTAATTCCCCTCCTCTTATCTTCTCCAATGCTCTTTTAGCGAGAGAAGAAACATCTAGATACCATTGGTTGGATATTATTGGTTCTATGGCACTTCTACATCTTTCACAGACAGTCACCTCATGTTTAATATTCTCTATCTTAATAAGTAATCCTTGCTTATCTAATTCGTCACACAAAGCCTTTGAACACTCAAAGGCTTTGTGTGACGAATTAGATAAGCAAGGATTACTTATTAAGAT
>DAOTFQ010000030.1:0-6995 GCA_035446665.1 Candidatus Dojkabacteria bacterium
TATCCCTACATCTTCCTTGTAGGCCATTTCTGTAATATTCCTCGCCGCGGATATAAGGCCCCTTCTGGTTGCACTCTCCTTAATAATCTGGCCATACTCCTCTGCATGTGCCGAAGTAGCAACCATGGTCGCTAAATCTGCAATGTATGTCCTCCCTCCAACCGCAGAAAGCTTCTTTTGCTTCTTAAGCTTGTCCGTTAGGGTAATTAAATCCACAGGAAGTCCTTCGTTAAAAAGATCTAAGATACTGGAATATATCTGTACATGTCTGTCGTCATAGAAATGTTCTGGTGCAAGCCAACCTGAGACAGTAATAATGGCATCCTTGTCCACGAGCATACATCCAAGAAGAGATTGTTCTACTTCTACATTTTGTGGTGGAACCCTATCCATATATTTTTCTTATTTAATATTTTATTACAAAAACACCACTTCTACACTCTGTTGCTCTTTCTCTACTTTCTTCTTAAAGACATTTAAATAGTTCTCTTCTCGAACATTAGCAAAACCGAAGTGTTTAATAAATTCCTCCTTACTTTTAAGATTTTTATTTCCAATGCCATCCTCCTTATAAGCACAAGGAATCAATATAGAAGGATCTGCATTAGAAATTACTCTCTCTATCTTCTCAAAGTCCATAAAATTCACACCATCTCCTACAGGAATAATTAGCACGTCAACATCCCCTAGGTTTTTTGTCTTCTTTGGATCAAAGTCCTCATCTGTTCCACCTAGGTACACAGCTCTAATTGTTTTTTCGTCAATAATGAAGAAGTCATCTCCTATGCCTCTTCGTATCATCATCCCTCCCACTTCATATTCTCCTGGGGTACTAATCTCCATTACCTCTTCCCTCTCTTCTGATACAACCTTACTATCTAACTTATTATCCTTTAGAATCCCCTTCTTTACTTCTTTTGAATAATTAGTAAACAATGCAACATCCGCCCTAGTTTTGGGAAAAGTAGCACCAGATTCTGATAATTCCAAAGGATCTGTTACTATTGAAATGTTGTCGTTTGTTATTAGGAAACTTGTCCATCCGATTCTTTTAATTTTCATACTTTAGTTGTTCAAAAATAAAAATACTTGTTAAGTATACCAAATTCTTTCTAGGGCAGTTTGTTCTCTCTGGCTAGCCTTACATTCTACACAAATCGAATTACAATCCCAGAGATTTTTTAACATCCTCTACCATACTCTCCTTCATCTGCTGTTTAATAAGTTCTGTTTTCAGGCTCTCTAAGGATGAAATACTGGCTTGCAATTGGGTCATAACCTTGTCTCCATTTTCCCCTTGCACAATCATCTTCTTAACTCCTTCAACCTGACCCCCTACCCTTTTTATTCGATTTTGTATGCTTTTGGGATATCCCATAAATCAATATACCATTTTAGAAAGTTCCCTTAAAGACCCATAACTTAATCTTCTTAAAAGGGGTGTAATAATTTCTAGACACTTCATATTTGTTCTGCTATAATCACATTCGTTATGAAAAAAGGAATTCACCCAGAATACAATCACAATTTAAAAATCACTTGTTCCTGTGGGAACAGTTTTGTAACAGGTTCTACCTTAAAAGATGACTCGATAATGGTGGAGATCTGTTCTAAATGCCATCCTTTTTATACTGGAGAACAAAAGATTATTGACACTGACAATCTTGTTAAGAAATTTGAAGAGAGAGTCGAAAAGTCTAAGAATATGTCCTTTAAATCTAAAAGAGAGAAGATGGAAAAAAGAAGGAAGAAGTCTCAAGAAGCTTCTTCGAAGCCAACTTCTACTCTTACACTAAAGGATATGTTAGAAAACGCAAAAGTTTCTAAGTAACAACCCCAAAAACAATTAATTCACTAAGGGAATTTAAAGTGATATTATTCCATATATGGACATTGCAATATTAGAAAAAAAATACAGCGAGAATACAGCACAGGAACAGGCAGATGCTTTACAGGAGAGGCTTACAAAATTACAAGGCAACTCTGAAGACCTTTCCAAACTAAGTAAAGACTTAGCCTATTTTTCAGACTTAGCAAGAAATATTAGCGAGATACAGAGAAAAATTGTCAATCTCAAAGATGCTAAATACATGGTAGAGAACGAGAATGATCCCGAGATAAAAGAATTGGCTGTTGAGGAGATTGAATCCCTAGAGTCCGAGATAGAATCTTTAGACCGAGAGATACGAAGTATGAAGATAGCAAAGAGATTCTCAAGTGAAGATGACTCAAAATCTGTCATACTGGAGATCCGTGCAGGAGCTGGTGGAGACGAGGCATCTCTTTTTGCCTCCGACCTATTCCGTATGTATAAGAATTACGCTTCTACAAAAAATTGGCAAGTTCAGTTGGTAGAAAGTAGCATATCTGAATCTGGGGGTTACAAAGAGGTTATTGCAGAAATTAAAGGGAAAGATGTATTTAAAGATCTTAAGTATGAAAGTGGTGTTCACAGAGTCCAGAGAGTTCCAGTTACAGAATCTTCTGGAAGAATACATACCTCTACCGCTTCCGTAGCTGTCCTTCCTGAAGCCAAAGAAGTGGATGTCCAAATTAATCCTGAAGATATTAAGATTGATGTAATGAGAGCCTCTGGTGCAGGTGGTCAGTGTGTGAATAGAACAGACTCCGCAGTTAGAATCACCCATCTACCTACTGGGATAGTGGTAAGTTGCCAGGAAACAAAATACCAGGCACAAAACAGAGAGAAAGCTATGTCACTTTTAAGAGCGAGGCTTTATGAGAAGAAAAGACAAGAGGAAGCATCTAAAAGAGATTCAATGAGATCTAACATGATAGGTTCTGCAATGAGAGCAGAGAAAATTAGAACTTACAATTTCCCACAAAACAGAATAACGGATCACCGAATCAAGAAATCTTGGTTTAACATTGAATCTGTCCTAAATGGAAACTTAGAAGAGATTATTAATGATGTTAGAGAAGGAATTATGACTCAGTTATTAAAAGAAACAGAGAAAAGTGAGCGAAAATCTTAAGGAGTTATATCAAATCCAAAAGGTTCTAAAAGATAGTGGCTATAATGACACTTCAAGAATCTCAAAAGAGATACAAGAATACTGCGAAAGAAAGACAATATCCCCTACTCTGGTCTTAAAAAGGATAAGTACTGGAGAGCCCTGGGACTATATCCGTGGAGAAAGTGAATTTTATGGTAACAGATTTTACCTAAACAGAAAAACTCTTATACCAAGGCCAGAGACCGAGCAGATGGTAGATATTACAATCTCCTTTCTAAAGAGAAATCCTAACTACAAAAACATCGTGGATGTTGGGACTGGGAGTGGATGTATAATAATCTCCTTGGCAAAAGTCATAGGAGACAAGAAAAAAACTGATTTCATCGGAATCGATATAGACAAGGATGCGTTACAGGTCGCAAAGGAAAACTCCCTGGTACATAAAGTTAACGAGAAAGTCTCCTTTTTAAGAGGAAATCTCCTTAAAGGTTTCGAACTAAAAGATGAGACTCTAATAATTGCTAACTTACCCTATATTCCTAAAGAGATTTATAAGAAGCTAGATAGAAGTGTTGTAAATTTTGAACCAAGAAGAGCACTTTTGGGAGGGAAAGATGGGCTTAAATATTATAAGGAGTTAATATCACAAATCAAGAAAGCCCGTAAAAAGGATGTTTCTTTGCTTATTGAGATAGAACCCTCTACATTGAAAAATCTACGTGGGATTCTAGATAATTACGAAGTGCATGTAATCAAGGATTACAGAGGCCTTAATAGATTTGTTTTAGTTAATCTAGCTACCTAATCCTGTTCTCCTAGAACAACCGTTATACTCTTCTCCTTGCCATCACGAACAATAGTCACTGATACTTCTTCACCTACTGCATACTCTTGAATTATGTCTGCTAAAGACCTATTAACCTTCTCCTCTTCAAATTCAACTATGATATCCCCTCTCTCAATCCCAGCTTCAAAGGCTGGAGATGCTGGATCTACCCTTAACACTAGAGCTCCAGGAACTACATCTGTGTAGTAGAGGGCTTCGTATTCCGAAATCATTTGGTAAGAAACTCCAAGGTATGGTCTTATAAATTTGCCGTAAGTCCTATACTCCTCTAATCTCGTTTTTACTTTGTTTATTGGTATTGCAAAGGATATATTATCTGCACCTGAAGTTGTAGCGAAGTTAATACCAATAACCTCTCCGAGAGAGTTTATTAAAGGCCCTCCTGAGTTCCCTGGGTTCACAGCAGCGTCTGTTTGTATTACATCTTCATAGGTCTTTGCTGTTGAACCAAACCAACCAGAGCTAGCTGTTACAGATCGGTTCAGACCACTTATTATCCCAGTTGTAGCACTACCTGCGTACTTACCTAAAGGAGTACCTATGGCGATAACCTTCTGACCAACTAAAAGGGAATCTGAATCTCCTAATGTCAGAGCTGACAACTCTTCTCCTTCTTCCAAGGCTATTTTTACAATGGCAATATCGTTAAAGTCATCTCTTAAAATTTCTACTACTGTGTATTCATCCCCATCTTCAGTAATGACTGTGTAATCTGCTGTTGTATCAGATACAACATGCTGATTTGTAACAATCAATCCACTAGAATCAACTACAAACCCAGATCCAATACTCTGACTCCTATCTATTAGTCCCTCCTCCTGACTTAGAGTAAGTTGAGAAATGGCTATACTAACCACAGAGTGGCCAGCTTCTTCAATAATTTCTACTACATCTTTTTCTTCTTGGGTAATAACATACTTCTTCCCCTCCTCTCCTGTTGGGATCTCTTCATCCGGAAGATTGTCAGCAATATAATCCCTTATTAATGGGGAATAATTGATTCCTATATATGCAGAAAAGAATATCAGAAAGAATGTCCCCAAGGTTACAAGAAATATACCCGTGAAGATAAGTACTTGCTTGTTTGGTTTCTTATAACTCTTTACCTCTTTCTGAGTAATGTCCTTTACATCCTTCTTCTCTTTGTTTTCTTCCTTTTTCATATTTACTTAACTATTTAATAATTTATTTACTTAGTTCCTCAATTGCTTTGTTCAATTGAGGGTCATTCCCTTCAATAAAATCATCGTTTGTAAGCTCAATTTCAATATCTGGAGTTATTGCATTCTCTCTCTCTATGTTACTACCATCTGGGAGTAACCACTTCAGTATAGTAAGATGCAAGGAAGAGCCATCTTCTAAATCATAAACTCTCTGTGCCGTTCCCTTTCCAAAGGTCTCTTCTCCTATTAGTATGCCTCTTCCTGCCTGTTTAAGAGCCCCAGCAAGAATTTCGGAGGCAGATGCACTCCCAGAATCAATTAGTATTATTAATTCGGTACCTAGAAGATCTCCTCCCCTTGTAGAACTGTAATCTTTAATGTTACCATTAGCATCCTTTTGCTTAGATATAACGAAGCCTTCCCCAAGGAAGTCATCTCCTGCATATATGGCAGCATCAAAAAATCCTCCGGGATTTCCTCTAAGATCTAAAATTACCTTATCTACACCAGAATTTACTATTTCCTGAACATTTTTATCCCACTCTGAAATCCAGATGTCGTATGAAGCTTCAGTAAATCTACCAATCTTAAAATGTGCTATTTCTTCATTCGTCCCTATGAATTCCAAGGACATACTGGGGATTGTTATCTCATCTCTAGTAATTGTAATCTCTACCGGTTCACTCTCTCCCTGATGTAGAACCGTTAGAACTACTTCTGTTCCTGCCTCTCCTCTTATTTTTGCTACTGCATCATAAACAGTATCTTCACTTGTAAGTTCGTAATCGTCTATCTTTAGAATATAGTCTCCTGGCCTTATGCCTGCGGCTTTGGCTGGAGATCCTTCTAAGGGGGTCACTACAATAACTTGACCATCATCATAGCCTAGCTCCGCACCTATCCCTTCAAAAAATTTCCCTTCACTAGCAGCATTATACTCTTCTGTTTCTTCTGGGGTTAAAAATACTGTTGCAGGGTCACCTAGGGAGTCAACCATCCCCTTAATACTGCCATAAACCAAATCTTCTTCTACTATCTCATCAGAATCAACATAGTTTCTTCTAGTCAAATCTAGTACTCTCCAGAACATCCCCATATCAAGATTTCTCGATGTTGTCCTTGGGAAAATACTCGCATCTACATCAACACTTCTTCCCACGATGAGTCCTGCTGTAAATACAATAACTATTACCATTCCAATTCCAATTATTTTCTGGAATCCTTTCTGGTTATTTTCTTGCTCTTTTTCTTTCATTCTTCTTCTAACAAAATTTAAAATATTTCTCTTCATTATATACTTGATTTCTAGATGGAGACAAATTCAACACTTCCAATATTGATTATTGTCCTCTGACCGCCTTCCCATTCAACATTTATATAACTACTCTCTTCTTCTACTCCTACTACCTTTCCTAACATTCCATAGTTAGGAAGTGCTCTTGAAATCACAGTGCTTCCTACCGCAGTTTTAACAAAGAGCTCTTCCTTGGCTGTATATGTTTTATTGTCTGTAACAAAAAACATCTGGCTCTCATCATAATCTACTACAACGAATGTTCCATTCATTGAGGATATTAATTTTGTAATATCTCTACTGGAGTATATCTCTCCAAAACCCCCAAGTATTCCCACAGGAAGACCTTGCTTTCTAAAGTCTATATAATCCATAGAATAGGTTAATACGAAGAGAGCACCCTTCTGAAAAAGATCGTACAGTAATTCTGGATGAAGATATTTCCCTGTAAAAACAATTTTATCTCTGTAGCTTTCTTCGTCTGCTCTTAATACCAAATCTATACCATTTCCAATTACAGAGAACTCCCCGACTATTCTCCTCTCTTTTCTAGTCCTATTACTAGCATCTGAGATAGATAATAAGTCCAAGGCATAGGAGTCTGAAATAATATTGATTCCGTCTATGGGGTCTATACCCTCTACTACACCCTCGAAACTACTTTTTATCACAGTCTCCTCTTCTTCTCCAAGGATATCTAGATAACCACTCTT
>DAOTFQ010000031.1:0-6750 GCA_035446665.1 Candidatus Dojkabacteria bacterium
ATTATACAACTTTTTATCCCCTACCCTTCACATCGACAAGAATATACCTAAAGTTGTATAATCTACAACGAATCTGCCTTTACAAATTAAATTGTCACAAAGGGTTAAATGGAATATTCTTTCTTTACTCAGTTGCTTTTAGATAACGGAATCTCTAGACAGATTCTAGAACTTTTAGTTGCAATCCCTCTACTCGCTACTCTAGTAAGTATTGCTAGATATGTTTTTGGATTTAAAACATATGGCATTTATGCCCCAATAATACTTGCAATCTCATATTCTTATAGTGGGCTTCGCTATGGGCTGGTAGTTACTGTCACAGTAATAATAACAGCACTAATCTCCTACTCCATAATTAAGAAGATAAGAATGCACTATATCACTAGAATCGCTATAAATTATTGTTTACTGTCTATAACCCTGGTCCTTCTCTTCTTAGTTGTAAATCGATACGGCTTTGGTTTAGAAAATATGGCAAATATTCCTGCACTTGCAGTAATATCAATAGCAGCCCTGTCAGACTTCTTCATAAAACAGTATACTAGAAAATCCCTCAAGACAACGGCATTAATCCTAGGAAGCACTATATTAATAGCAACAATTGGGTGGTATTTAATAACCAGGCAAAATGTCTCTGACTACATGATAAATAATCTGTGGATAATCCCTTCCCTAATCTTTGTAAACCTCCTAATTGGACAGTTTAAAGGATTGAGGATAAAGGATTTTCTAAGATTTAATTCTATACTATCAGAAAAAGAAAATGCTTCTAAATAGCGAATACAAAAAGATACTGGGCCTAAACAGAAGAAACCAGGAATATCTCCGACCATATAATCCTCCTTCTGCTAAGAACATTGCAGACAACAAAATCCTTACAAAGAAGGTTCTTGCTAGAGAAGGTATTAAAACACCCATAGTCTACAAGGTTATTAGAAATAAAAAACAACTAGCCTTCCTAGATTGGGACTCATTACCAAAAAGCTTTGTCATAAAGCCGAATAAAGGGACAGGAGGAAACGGAATTATAGTTTTCTTCGGGAAGAAGAAGAAGGAAACCGCCTGGATAAGGCCAAGTGGGGAAATAATGTCTAAAAGAGACATTATTCTACACATAGAAAATATCCTTGAAGGAAGATTCTCCATGGGTTCTAAGACAGATGTTGCAATAATAGAAGAAAGAGTTAAAACAGATCCCCTACTAAAAGAATACTCATATCGTGGAGTACCCGACATCAGGGTTATCTGCTTTAACAATGTTCCCATAATGGCAATGACACGTCTTCCAACGAAAAGATCTAATGGTACAGCAAACTTACACTCAGGCGCTATATGTACTGGAATAGACATTGGAACTGGAATAACGACCTACTCAATGCAGATGAGCCCTAAGGCCTTATTTAGCGACACCTATGAAAATATTGAAACCACTACTGACCTTAAAGTAAATAAGAAACTAAGTGGTATACAGATACCCTACTGGGATGAAATTCTTAGAATTGCTTTAGTATGCCAGAAAGCAAGCAACCTCGGTTATGTAGGCGTAGATATTGCTCTAGACAAAGATAACGGTCCTGTTGTTTTCGAATTAAACGCAAGACCTGGGCTAGGTATACAGGTTGCTAACAGAACTGGTCTTAGATGGAGGTTGGAAAAAGTAAAAGATCTTGAGATAAAGAACATTAAACACGGCATAAGGGTGGCAAAGAACCTCTTTGGAGGAGAGGTCGAAGAAAGCATAGAGGCCATAAGTGGAAGAAAAGTTGTAAACATAAATGAGAAAGTTTACCTTTATCACAATGACTTCAAAGATTCTAAGAAACCCAAAAGGGAACTTTTTACTGCATTTATGGATACTGGAGTCCTAACATCCCGTATCTCCAAGAACGTTGCAAACAGATTAGGATTCCTTTCTACAGTAAAGTTTTTTAACTCTCTAGACATCCCTAGGAAATTTAACTCCCTTAAAGAAGCCCAGGAATATATCGATGAAAACATAAAGAAATTAATGGAGGACGAGAAAACACTCAGAATTGCAAAGACCGTAGAAGAAGATGGCGTCACAATACGTCCGGTAGTGGTCGTAACTACAAAGATTTCTGGTGAGAAGAAGGACATAGAGATGATAATCACTAACGACACGACCTACCCTGTAGCCATTGGACGATCAGACCTTAAAGGTTACCTTATAGATACAAGTAAAACTTTTAAATAACCATGAAAACATACCAACAATACTTGAAAGAAGCTGGAAATGTCCACTTAGCATATTACCTAGAGGCTGCAGACCATTTAGATATAGAATACAAGATCTTAGTCAAGGGATTACTAGCCGACTTTAAATACGAAGATAAACATTGGTATATTATTAACACAGTTATCCCACTAATTCCCGCAACAAGCACCACCATATGTAAAAGAAAACACCTAACAAACATCGTCCTTGCAGAAAGAGGACTCCCAGTTCCTAAACAAACCGTTATACTCTCCCCTATAGATGCCATCAAGTTCTATGGAGAATATAAAGATATTGTAATCAAACCAACTCAACAACTCGGAGGAGCAGGAATAACTATCCTCCCTCAGAACGAAGAACAGGTTCTGAAAGCCTATGAAAAAGCCCTAAAAGAAACCCAATCCAAATCTAAAAGTAAAGTCATAGCTGAAGAATTCATACATGGAGAGAATTATAGATTCCTAGTTCTAGACAATGAAGTTATTGGAGTCGTAAGAAGAAAGGCGGCACATGTTATTGGAAATAGTAAAAACACTATAAGAGAACTCATCTCCACGAAGAACAAGGAACGCGAAGATTCCTTGCTAAAACCTATACAAATAGACAACGAAGTCACACTTAAACTCCAGAGAGAAAACCTTAACCTGGAATCAGTCCCTGAAGAAGGAAAAGATGTTATATTAAGATATAATTGTAATCTGACCACAGGTGGAACTACACAAGAATGCATGAAAGAGGTCCATGACTACTACAAACAGATAGCAATCAAAGCAGTAAAAACTGTTGGTTCTAAATTCGGAGGTGTAGATATAATAACAGAAAATATTAGCAAGCCTACTAAACTCGTTATTAATGAAATCAATTACAACCCTGGTCTTAGATTACACTACAAAGTAAATGAGGGAGATGTCGTCAAAGTTGCTATCCCAATCATGAAATACTTAAGAGACAAAGAGTATTAGTTAAATTAAATGTTATACAGATGAAAAATATCCAAGTTCTACAAGGATTGAATTTCTATTCAGAGATTTCTACGACAAAAATCATTTTCAAGAAATCAATAAAGAAATCGGACGAGGTTATAAAATTAGTAAAAGAGATTGGAGATCTACATCCCGTGTTCCTAGATTCCTACGATATTAAAGAAAATCTTCTTTATATTGAATCCAAACTTACTTTTCTATGGAGAGAGCTTGCAGAGACATTACTGAAGCTTGCTGATGAGAAAATATCGTACCAAGAAGCAAGGGATTATGCTATTTCCGAAGTTATAAAAGATAGAATAGCAACTATGTCCATAATCCCACTACTCTTTGCTGCAGAGAAGCAAAATCACGAAATTACACCTACAGCATTACTTGAAGAGAGAGTGAAATATAGTAAAAGTATTAATCGCTTATATACAATTGGTGCGGGAAGAAATTCTCAGATAATAAACTTTGCCTCCTCAAGTAAAGATTCCAAAATTGCTAAAGAAATACAGAGAGACAAATGGTCCTCTAACCTTATGATGGAAAGACTTGGGTTACCAACTGCCAAGTGGCAGATTCTAGATTCGGCAGAGCAAATAGAAGAGATTTGGGACCAATATGAAAAGCCCGTAGTTATCAAGCCCACAGGCCTAACGGCAGGAAGTGGCGTTTCAACAGGAATAGACACCATTCAAAAGGCAAAAACTGCTTTTGAGATAGCAACAGCACCAACAAGAAAGCATGTAGGAAAAACATGGCAACAGAAGATAATGATTCAAGAACAAGTCCCGGGAGAAGATTATCGCCTTCTTGTAATAGATGATAAACTCGAAATTGTCACCAAGAGAATCCCTGCCTTTATAATAGGAGATGGGAAATCCACAATAAAAGAGTTAATAGAAGAAACAAACAGAGATCCAAGAAGAGACACTTCTAAACCAACCCATATATTAAAACCTATAAAGATTGACCCGCCATTACTAAGACTCCTAGATGAGAAAGGATTAACTTTAGACTCTATCCCACAGAAAGATGAGAAGATTACAGTAAGAAAAGTTGCAAGTATGAGCCAGGGGGGAATTACAGAGGACTTCACAGATCAAGTTGGACCAGAAATAAAATATATAGTAGAAAGTATCGCAAGTTCAATCCACGCCTTTGTTGTAGGAGTAGATATCCTATGTAAAGATATCTCCAAACCTTTAACAAAAGACAACGGAGGGATAATAGAGATTAACACAAAACCAGAGACCTATCTTAACCTCTATCCTGTTATAGGGAAGCAGAGAGAGAATGTAGCAGAGATACATATTCAGAAACTACTTAAAGATAATAAAACAAAAAAAATTGTTGTCATCGGACAATTTGCAAAAGATATCCCTACTCTACTCAAGCAAAGCTTCCTCTTTAAATCTTACCTAGGAGAGGAAGAAATCATTGGAGAATACAAAGAGGAAAGTATTCTAATAAATTCTCTCAGGATTAATAGCAACCTTGGCAAAGAGAAGGCTATCCAATCTCTTAAAGTTAACGCACTATTGGATGTTATTATGATCCATCATAGAGATTGGGCAGACGCTGAATCCACAGGCTTAGGTTTTGATAAAATTGATATGGTCGTCGTAAGAAAAGACCTCACACAAAGCAAAACCTATATGAAGATACTCAAGAAATACAAGAGGAAGGGCTTAATAGGAAAAATTAAAATTATCTAAAGATACATACACTATGAGGTATTTGATTATAGATAAAAGACAAAGAATAACAGAAAAGATTTCAACCGCCTCAAAGAGGTTAATCCAGGAACTGGAAAAGAAAAATTATTCCTACGATTTCGCCTACAATGATGAACTTGAATTTATCCTTAAAGATGGAAACCTCGCAATAAAAGCTGCAGGGAAGGATATAACAAAATACTCCCACATAATATTCAGAGGACACTCTCTTTCCAATGAGAAGGAATATCACTTTAAGAGATACATAATAGACTACATAGATATTTACAACAGTAAAAACCCAGGAAAAAAGATTCTCGTTCAAAATGCACAAGCAATTAAAAATCTTCCATACTACAACAAAATAGCAACAGCTCTCTTTTGTGTAAAAAATAACCTTCCCTACTTTGACACCTATTTTAGAACAGATGGAGACTACCTACAGGATAGAGATATACTGAATGAGTACCCTTTAATTATGAAAGATTATTCTGGAGAAAATAGAATAGAAAAAATAGAGGGGAAGGAAAAGATAAAGAAAAATGTCTTTAAAATAGACTCAGAGCATGAATACAAGAATTTAGGAAATATCGATACCACTCACATGTTCCTCCAACAATTTTCCTCCTCAGGGGAAGACTACAGGATTTTCGTTAAGCTTGGAAAGGTCATCGGTGGTTGGAGAAGAAAAGCTAAGGGAAGCTTTATGACTGTTAGCAAGGGGGAATATGAGATGTATAACAATCCTAACCCAGAGATGAAAGGAATTGCAGAGAGATTTGCAACATTAATTAACGCAGATTTCATAGCTGTAGATTTTATGTATATTGATGGCAAACCATATATACAAGAGATAAGTTTCCACCCAGGATTTAAAGCCTACGAAACAAAAATTACAGAGGGTAATCCTACAAATATAGCAGAAGCTATTATTACTGCTTTCAGGGAGTAAGAAGTAAATCTTTGAATTTAAGCTAGAAATATACAGATATTAGCATAAGTTATATCCCTGCTTTTTTAAATATTTCCTCCCATCTTTCTTTGGTTGGAACTTGGTCTGGTTTCTGTATTAGCCCTTCCCTAACCCATTTAGTTTGCTTGAAATCAATCTTCCCAGCATAGAGTAATTCATAGAGAGAAGGATCTTTTCCTAACTCCCTTAAAACCTTTCTAAAACCTCTAAAATAGACTATGTCTTTGGTGTATAAGCCACCATATGCGGTATCACTCAGACCCCTCTTAATTCTGTATGCCGTGCTAAATGCACCATATTTTGGAAGAATACCCAGTAAGGCATTGTGTAATTCTCTAAAACTCATATCCTCTCCGATATAAAGAGCATAAGTGAATGCAGCACTTCTAACCAGCCACCTGTCGGTAAGAAGCCCTAGGTTTTGCTCATTCCATGTTGCTAGACCCTCCTCTACATCTAAATAGGACGCAAGATTGGCTTTAGATAGAGCATCAAACCCTGTCTTCTCTCCATTGATTGCCCTTAGAACATGGGTTCCAACCTCATGCACAATAGTTTTTCGCAATTTGAATTGAGTTCTCTCTATATTAGGATCCACAAACACCTTTTTTGACTTTATTCCAACCTTTATGGAATTTTTGGAAATATTCTTAGATTCAGCAACACCCCAATCTTCAAGTCCTAACTCGTCAAAAACAACCCTAAAGACTTCCTCCATCTTTTTATAATCTAGAATCTTGCCCTTATCTAAAGACTTAGATTTCTTAACATTATAACCAGACATTCTACCCTTTAGTACTCTACAAGCATTTCTAAAAAGTATTGGTGATGGCTTACCATAACGGTTGTAAGATA
>DAOTFQ010000032.1:0-6410 GCA_035446665.1 Candidatus Dojkabacteria bacterium
CTCACATCAGGAAATAAACCCAGTACCAGCATGGAGACATATTACCTCCATTATTATATCTGAAGAAGTAGAAAGGGATGATTTCGAAAAATGGGTAAAAGAAACAGAGGAAACCAATGGTTGGCTAGTAATAACACTACACAACATTGTGGACAATCCTGCTAACATATGGCAACACACTAAAGATCAGTTCAACATGGTTTTAGACGTTGTTGAAAATAGTTCTCTAGAAGTTGTTTTGCCTAATGATATGTACCAAACCTTTGGCTATGCCGAAGGAAGGACCCCCACTCTCTTGACAAGTGAAATTGCCGACCTCAGTACAATTGGAAAAGATTCCTTTGAGGAAGAAGTTCATCTATCCATCCCAAGCTTGGAGATAGATAGTAAACTGGAATTAGTATGTGGGGAAAAGGACCAATATGATTTTTCAATTCTTCATGAAGCTCCTATCTGGATCTGTCCAGAGGCAAGCCCGTATCTGGCTGATATCGGCGACTATGGAGCAAGTGTTGTTCTTGGACATAGACAGTGGGGACCTGTTCCTAAGATTTTTGCAGAGCTTGATTCCTTACAGGAAGGGAACACTGTAACTATTAGGACAACACAAACCGTTTTGGATTTCTCAGTTGTTCAAAAGATAGAGATATATCCCGAGAATCTTTGGGAAGAAATAGCTCAATACTATGTACAAGGGACTGAGGAAAACAGATCATTTTTGATCCTCATAACCTGTACACCTTATGGAACAGCGTGGGAGAGACTCTTAATAATCCTAGAAAGGAATGACTATGAATACGAAACCCCAGTTATTAGCAATAATCCCAGCTCATAATGAAGAGCAGGGCATTGCAAAAACCATAGAGGATTTGTTAAACCAATCTCTAGGGATTCTCATCTTAATTGTTTGTGATAATTGCACGGATAACACAGTTCCTATTGTCAAAGAATTCGAGAGACGATACAAAAGTGTTAAGTTAATGGAGACCGTTAACAATAAAACTAAAAAAGCGGGGGCAATTAACCAAGCGATAAAGGCTATTGGGAACTATCCTCTCGATGCAATACTCTTAATGGATGCAGATACACAAATAGACAGAAAAGCTGTGGAGGAGAGTTGGAACACTTTAAGTTCAGACCCTACCTTAGCAGCCATTTGTTCAAAGGCGGGAGTCTTACCATACAAGGGTAAAAATCCTTTTGAATGGATTTTATATTACCTCCAAAGGCTAGAATATTCCCTATTTGACTCACAGAGAGTCGAGACACTAAGAAGTATCAAGGTAGTACATGGAATGTCAGCACTACATCGGTGGTCCGCTATTCTCGAAGTCGGTGGATTTGATGATAATAATCTTGTTGAAGATTATGATCTCACCATTCGGTACAAGGAAGCAGGATACAATGTTACTGTCAACTTAGAGATGAAAGCATGGACAGAAGTACCAGTAAGGCTAAAAAGTTGGTGGAAACAACGCCTACGTTGGAATAGAGGGGGAGTTGACACCCTGAAGAAGCACGGTTGGAATAATGTCACCAGAAATTACATACTCCAACATTATGTGATGAGCATAATTACTATCATCCAATGGTTTTTTTTAATTATGTTTGTGATCATGATCTTCCAGGGAAACCTATTAATGCATGGGTTTGTATTAATTGTTACCCTCTTGAGTCTGCTTTCCAGTCTCTACAGGTTAAAATATCTTGAGAAAAGAGGAGTTGTAGATTATGTGTTCAGGTTGCTATTGCTCCCTGAAATGGTATACGGTTTTTTACAAAGCCTAAATCAATTCCATGCATACTACAACTTTTTCTTAAATAAAAAACAATCGTGGTAAAAGAAAGAGAGATGAATGAAATGAATGGATATGGTCCAACTCTTCCAGCAACAGGAGGAGGAATGTTCGCAGGGGCCCTTGTTTGGGGAATTTATTCTCATGCTTGGGTCGTGATTATTTTTTCAGCTATAGCATTAGTAATAATGGTATATTCACTATATCGCTTGCTGAAAGGAGAGAAACAGCTAAGAGTAAAATAAAAGAACTTTACAATTAAATACACATTATTCCTTCCTCACAAAGGAGGCACTTAAAAAACTGTCACGCTATAGTGGACAGAAGGAATAATACTTCTTTATTTGGTTTTGTACTATTGAGATCAATAGTCAAAATACCAAGATAAAGAACAAAGGTTAGGAGAGAAGATATTTGTGTTTAATAACACGTCTTTAATATATATCTCTCTCCTAACTAGTAAGTCATTTGTTACAAATCTGACGAGCTTCTGAAATGAAGCGAAACTTACCCTAACACCAAACTAAACCTTACCCCTTTGCATCCACCATCTTTTTCGTTAGAATAAACGATGGTCAAAATGAAAATTGCAAGAATAATATCTGAAATATTCAATGGTTTTACAACCATGATACTCACACCAACCATTGCAGTATTTACATCTCCAATAACAATAAAACAGAAAGGTATCTTCTTTTTTCTTTACCTACTCTCCCCCATACTCCCCTATTTAATTCTTAAAAAAATGGGAAAGGTAACAGACTATGAATTTACAGACAGAAAAGAAAGACCCCCTTACTTCACAACAATATCTATACTCTTTGGAATAATATTCTTCTTTGTAATAACTCTAAATGTAGAAAGCTTAACTAGAGTCTCCATGAACCTCTTTGTAGTATCTACCGTTATTACAATAATAACCTTCTACTGGAAAATATCTGGACATATGACATATTCCACAATCCTCTTTGCAACCCTAATCTACCTGTTTCCAAGTACGCCTTCCCTAATGTTCCTTTTCTTACTAACACCCCTCATAGGTTGGTCCAGAATAGCACTTAACAAACACACACTAACACAGGTTATATTGGGAACCCTTATCCCCTTAAGTATTTCCGTTCTCATTTATTGGCCTTTTTGGTAGAATAGATAAATAATGAACCTAACAATAACTCAACTAAGAGAGAAACTTCTCAAAAAAGAAATATCTGCCAAAGAGATAGTCCAATACTACCTAGATAGGATAGAGAAACTAGATAAATCCCTTAATACATACATCAATGTCTTTGCAGACACCTCCCTTAAACAAGCAGAAGAGTTAGATAATAACTTTGACAAACTAAAAGAGAATAAATTAGCAGGAGTACCAATATCTGTAAAAGACATATTCTCCACAAAGGGACTTCCCACTACAGCAGCTTCTAAAATTCTAGAAGGTTACAAACCCGTCTATGATGCTACCGTTGTTAAAAAACTAAAGGATGAAGAAGCAATTTTAATTGGAAAAACTAACCTAGACCAATTCTGTCATGGATCTGGAACAGTAACATCATATTACGGTCCATCTAGAAACCCCTGGGATACAGAAAGACTCCCTGGAGGCTCTAGTGGGGGTTCTGCAGCCGCTTTAGCAGCAGACCTATCTACTGCATCCATTGGAACAGAAACAGCTGGCTCAATCCGCCTCCCAGCATCATGGTGTGGAATAGTGGGACTGAAACCAACATACGGAAGAGTCTCTAGATATGGGGTCCTAGCAATGGGTTCCTCCCTAGATAGCCCAGGACCTCTTACCAAGAGCGTAGAGGACGCAGCATACATGCTTGGCATTATGGCAGGACATGACAAAAATGACTTTACCTCCTCTAAAAAAGAAGTTCCTAATTATTACGAACAATTAGATGCAAGTAAAATAAAAGGAATGAAAATTGCACTTCCTAAAGAGTACCTGGAATTAGAGTTAGAAGAAGGAGTTAGAAAGAACTTCCTCAGTACCATAGACACATTAAAGAAATTAGGAGCGAAGATAGAGGAAGTAAATATATTAGATCCTAAATATGGAATAGCTGTTTACACAATAACTTGCAGAAGTGAGGTCTCTTCTAACTTGGCAAGATATGACGGAACAAGATATGGCTACGAAGGAACTAAAAACAAATCCATAATAGATCTGTATGAATCTACCAGAGGAGAAGGTTTTGGAGAAGAGAATAAGAGAAGGATTATGACTGGAACATTCTCATTGTCAGCAGGATATGCAGATGAATATTTCAAGAAGTCAGAACAAGTTAGACAATTAATTAAAGAGGATTTAGATAGAATTCTTAGAGAATATGACCTAATAATTGGCCCTACTACACCATCAATAGCTCTGAAAGATAAGGATGCAGAGAATCCATTATTCGGAGAATTGGCAGATGTTTTAGCAGAATCTAGTTCAGAAGCTGGTCTCCCAGGAATATCTATACCATCTGGATTAAGTGAAGGAATGCCAACAGGTATCCAGTTCATAGGTAAACACTTTGACGAACAAACAATATTAAATGCTTCTTTTGCTTTAGAAAAAGAGATAGGGAGATTAATACTAGATATATAATAGTCAAAATAGATTCCACCAAAGGAAGCTACTCTCTAACAACCATTATCCTGTATAATATGATATATGGCTACAGTGAGAGTAAGATATGCCCCAGATATTAGAAATTACAGATACCTAAGACACCCCTTAAAAGAGAGTGCACCAATAACAGAAGGTTTCCTTTATACTAAGGACAAAAGAGATATTCTTAACCAATATTTCCACAAGGGAATAGACTACGCTTCTACATACAAAACCCCAGTATATGCGTCTGCTAGTGGTTATGCTGTAGCTGGTTACCACAGATACACAGTCCTAAATGAAGATAACACTCCAAAGTTATATGATGGCAAACCGTTCTCATCTGGACTTGGTTATTTTGTCCAGATATATCATCCTTATAGAATTTCTAAAGTAAAAGGAGGAAGAATAACAATATATGGACAGCTATCCAAGTTCGGAGAAGGTATATACGCAAAAACACGCAAACCACTGAGACTAGATTACAAAGAAGGTATTATCAAAAATAACAAAGAGAAAAGGAAATACAAAGAAGGAAGGAAAGAAATACAAGAAAAAATTAGAAATACGAGAAGACTCATAAGAAAGTACCCCTGGATAAAAAGACTCTATGGTTATTCCTTTTCTGACAGCATAAAGAAAAAAGAATCCTTTATGTACACTCCACAGGAACTAAAAGAGCTCGCAAGTAAAGGTAATAAATATGTTAAATGGGTAGAACAAGGAGACATTATTGGCTATATAGGCGTATCTGGGTTAATACATGGAAGACTAAAATATTTTGAAAATTGGAGAAGACCAAACCTAAGAAAAATTAAAAGTTGGGATGAACCTCATTTACACTTTGAGGAAGCAATTAGAGATTGGAATACTGGAGAAAGAATCTTAAGCAGAGATCCGTATGGCATCTATTTGAGCAAAGAGCACTACCCTAACTTTAATTATGACACTCTCTTTACTGACTTTGAGAAAAGAATCTCTTTGTAATATATTATATATAAATGAAAGCAACAAAAACCTTGCCCATAATCGGAATGGCTTTCGGAAGTTTAATAATTCTTCTTTCTCTAACCTTTATATTTTTAACTCGCCCTACTCCAGAGAGTGGAGAGCCTCTTGGTGAGAGAAATTTATATGAGAGTGCAAATGTAAATACTCTTAATCAAGTAGAGGAAAAAGTAGAGACTCAAGAAGATGCTACAAAAGAACCAGAAAAAGAGGTTATTCCGTATGTACTAAAAGAATCTGGTTGGATACCCAACTGGGGTTTTGATTTAGGATTAGAGAGTTTGGAAACTAATCTTGGGATTATAGATACTACCCTGCCTGTTCTTTATACAGTAGACAAAGAGGGTAACATAGTTTCCAGAGGAGTCTCTGAAGCAAAGATAGAAGAGCTTCTTTCTTTTTGTAGAGAAAATGAGATAAAAATAATTCCTACAATCGGCTCATATGATTTTGAAGCAACTGCAAGTGCGTTTAAGGATGATGCTTCTTACCAAAAGCAGATTAAGAAAATAGTCGGAGAAATTGAGGAGTATGATTTTGATGGTATAGATCTAGACTACGAGATGGTAAATAGTGCTTACAAGGAAAACTTTTTTAAATTTCTTAAAGAATTAAGTGGTGAGTTAAAGAAAAGGGACAAGGTTTTATCTGTTACTGTTTTTGCGAAATGGGAGGATGCAAAATATACAGACCATCAAGAAACAAGAGCTGTTCAGGAGTATTCCGAGGTTGCAAAATATGCAGATGAGATTAGAATAATGGCATATGACTACACTCTTCAATCTTCACAGATACCTGGGCCAATAGCTCCAATAGACTGGGTGGAGAATGTTCTAGATTATGCTATAGAAAGAATTCCTAAAGAGAAAATATGGCTGGGAGTACATCTGTATGGTTACCAATGGTCTAGTGATAGGACGATAGCTTTTACATACACTACAGCATTAAGTAGCATCATAAATGATCCAGATATAGAATATTTATATGAAGAAGACCTTGGAGAAACT
>DAOTFQ010000033.1:0-6241 GCA_035446665.1 Candidatus Dojkabacteria bacterium
TCCTTAGCGTTAGGGTAGTCGATTGTAAAGCTCAGAGCGTTCTCTAGTATCCCTCTGGGCTTCTCTTTGGCCCATTTGATATACATAGTTGACCTCTTCTTGTCGTTAAGCTTATTTGCAAGCCTAAGACCGTAAAGTTGGTATTCTTTGGAGATATATTTATGCTTATCTCCCATCATTTGCTTGGGATTTGTTTTAAGTTTGGAGGTATCGAAAAGTTTAGACTGATTTGTATCACTCTCTTCTTCATTACCCCTCTCTTTAATTTGAGAAATTAAATCTTTTATTGAATCCATCTATTTCTCTGGCTTCATAATAGGGTATGCTATACACTCTCTTAAACTCTGTGCATTCGTCAAAACTTTAACCCATCTATCTATACCTAAACCAGAACCACTCTGTGGAGGCATACCATATTCCATAGCTTCAACAAATTCATAATCCGCAGACCAATTCTCTTCGTCCCTACCTTCTTTCTTAGATTCCTGTTGTTCTTCAAATCTTTTTCTCTGTTCAAGTGGATTATTCAATTCACCATATGTTCTACACATTTCCATAGAATCTATTATGAACTGGAACATCTGGACATATTTGCCTTCTCTGTTCTCTACTCTCTTAGCTAGGGGTGTAAGAATGTATGGGTAATCTGTAACGAATACTGGTTCAAATAATGTTGGTCTTACCTTCTGTTTAAATATCTGGTCTATTGTTGTGCTCCACCCCAAGTCATCTTCTAATTCGACACCCTTCTCTATTGCAACTTTCTTAAGTTCATCTAGATCATTATATTTCTCTAGGTCTATACCTAGTTTCTCGATAAAAAGATCGTTGTATCTAACAACCTTGTAAGGGGGTGTCATATCTAAAATTTTCCCTTGGTATTCAAATTTGTAATCTCCTACAATCTCTTTGACCATTCCAGAGAAGAGTTCTTCGTGGAATTTAATATTATCCTCTAGGGTGGCATACGCCCAATAAAATTCTAGCATTGTAAATTCTGGATTGTGATCTGCATCCACACCTTCATTTCTGTAAACTCTAGCAATTTCAAAAACTTTTTCAAAACCACCAATAGTAGACATCTTCTGCCACAGTTCTCCTGCACATATCCTAAGATAAAGATCCATGTCATATGCATTGATATGTGTCTTAAATGGTTGTGCCTGCGCTCCAGCGGGATTAACCTCTAAGGAAGGGTTCTCAATCTCCACAAAGCCTTTACTCCATAAGAACTCTCTTAGAAACCTTGTTAGTTTTGCTCTCTTCTCTATCTTTTCCTTCGCATCTGGATTTACTAAGAAGTCTAAATATCTCTGTCTAAACCTTTTATCTTCATCTTGAAGTCCTACCCACTTTTCTGGGAGAGGCTTAATGGATTTAGCAAGGATATCTAAGGTCTCAACATCTACAGATATCTCTCCTGTTTTTGTCTTACATACAATCCCCTTGGCATCTACAAAATCTCCAACATCAAAAAGTTTAAGATCAGACCAGAAGTCGTCTCCAAGTTTCTCCTTTTTAAGATAAAGTTGTATCTCTCCTGAATTATCCTTCAGTTTGAGGAATGCAATTTTCCCTAAATCTCTAAAGAACATTATTCTTCCAGATACTGTTACTTCTTTACCCTCAAAACCCTCGTAATCACTAACGATTTCATTCGCCATAGTATCTCTCTTGGACTTAGATGGGTATGGATTTATTCCTCTCTTTTGGAATTCCTGCACTTTTTCTATTCTACTTTTACGAATGTTCTCAATCATTGACATAGCTTAATATCTAAGATCTTAATTAAAAATAATTATAGCATAATAAGTATTTAATTTAAGGCAAAAATTTAACAAATCCAAGGGTTTTACTACCAATACTCTCCCCCATGATATATAATTTGAAGATGTCAGATACACAAAAGAACGATTTACTGGAAAAAGTAACTGCTTTAGCAAAACGAAGAGGAATTGCATATCCCAACTCAGAGATATATGGTGGCATTGGAGGTTTCTATGACTATGGTCCTGTTGGAGTCGAAATGAAAAATAACCTCAAGAGATATTGGTGGAAGGAGATGGTGGACAGGAGGGAGGATGTAGTAGGAATAGATGGAACAATAATAACTCACCCTAAGGTATGGGAGGCTTCGGGTCATATACAGAATTTTTCTGATGAGGTAATTGAATGTAAGAAATGTCACCAAAGGTTTAGGCCAGAGGATATCACAGAAGAGAAATGCCCTAATTGTGGTTCCCGAGATTTCACCGAACCAAGATCTTACAACATCCTCTTTGAAACAGAGGTTGGGGTGCTTGAGGATACTAAAACAAAAGCTTATCTAAGAGGAGAAGCTTGTCAGACAATTTATCTAGACTTCAAGAATGTAGTGGATAGTACTAGGATGCAAATCCCATTTGGGATTGCACAGATAGGGAAAGCTTTCAGAAATGAGATTACTCCTGGGAAACTCACTTTCAGAAGTAGAGAATTTGAACAGTGGGATATGCAATTCTTTGTTCATCCCAGTGATATGGAGAAGTGGTTTGAATACTGGAAAGAGAAAAGAATGGATTTTTACAAAAATCTTTACAGGAAACAGGAGAATCTAAGATTGAGACAACATGATAAAGACAAATTAGTATTCTATGCTAAGGATGCATACGATATTGAATATAGAGCACCTTGGGGATGGGCTGAAAATGAAGGTATACACTGGAGAAGTGATTATGATCTTACACAACATAGTAAGTTCTCTGGTAAAGACCTTTCTTACACAGATCCTAGAAGTGGAGAGAGATATCTTCCTTGGATAGTAGAAACCTCCGGAGGTGTAGATAGAACATTATTAATGTTGCTTCTCGATGCTTATGAAGAAGAGGACTTGGGAGATAGTAAGTCTAGAACGGTCTTGAAGATCCATCCTGAAATAGCAGGTTACAAAGTTGCAATATTCCCACTTGTTTCAAATAAGAAAGAGATTGTAAATAAAGCAAGAGGTATCTTTGAATTGCTCTCAGAGAACATAAAAGTAGTATGGGATGACAGAGGTAATATAGGAAAGAGGTATAGATATCAGGACGAAATAGGAACTCCACACTGTATAACCGTAGATTACGAGACTTTAGAGAATGACACTGTAACGGTCAGAGATAGAGACACTATGGAACAGGTGAGAGTAAAGATAGAAGATTTAGACGAATACCTTTCTTAGCAGATTTCTAAAATCTTGTAAGAAATTTTTCTACCAGCAACATCTAGTTTAATCTCGTCTCCTTTTTTTGCTTTAATGAGTTGCTTCCCCAATGGTGATTTGTCAGAGATTTTATTCTTAGAAGGATCAGCCTCTACCTCAGAGACTATTGTTAGTGTTCTCTTTTTTCCACCCACTTCAACTTTAACATCTGAACCTATGGAGATTTTATCCACATTGCAACCTTTTTTATCTATAACCACTACATTCTTTAGAGTCTCCTTGATCTCCTCTATTCTGTGATCTACTTTCTCTAATTCTTCCATAACAGCATTAACATCACCTGTCTCTTCACTGACATCGTTCTGCCTAGCTCTCTCTAAAGCTTCTGACAAGTCCTCTCTCTTTCTATTCTTTAGCTGATCTAACTCCTTTTTAAGAGAATCTACCTTGCTTTTTGTAAGTTTAATTTTTTCTGCCATTGTAATTTCTTCCATTAACTAAAATCTACTGAAATTCTATAAAAATGAATATGAGCAGTCACATATCTGGTTTAATAGGACGACTATTATAATATTTTCTGACCTTTTTGTCTATATTCCTCTATTTTCTTATGATTGCCAGATAAAAGAACATCTGGGACTTTCCAACCATTAAATTCTTCTGGTTTTGTATACTGAGGATACTCTATTTTGCCATCTTTGAATGTCTCCCGATCCAGTGACTGTTCATTCCCTAAAACTCCTGGAACTAGCCTTGTAATTCCGTCTACAAGAACTAGGGCTGGGAGTTCTCCCCCAGAGAGAATATATTCCCCTATTGAAAATTCATAATCCACGAGGTGTTGGTGTATTCTATGGTCAAAGCCTTCGTATCTTCCACAGATTATTATCATGTGGAGATTCTCTTTGATAGAGAATTCTTCTAGATCTTTTTGCTTTATTCCCTTACCTTTGGGAGTAGTTATTGCCACTATGGTGTTTTCTTTTTTAAGATCTTGTATAGCTCTGTATATGGGTTCTACTTTCATAACCATTCCAGGACCTCCTCCATATGGTGTGTCGTCTACAGTCTTATGTTTATCTGCAGCCCAATCTCTTAGATTGTGGGTGTTAATTTTAACAAGGTTCTTTTTTAAGGCATTTTTAACAATACCTGTATTTATATATTCTTCTATAATGTTTGGGAATATTGTGATGATGTCGAAAACAATCATTACTATATATATTTATTAAAAAACTTATAATCCAAATCTTCTCCGTAATTCTTCTTAAAAAGAGACTTTAAATCCTCCTCTGACTTCATCTCTCTTAGTCCTTTGTAAAAATTAAAAAACTTTTCCTTGCCAAATTGTTTGATTAAGACTTCAACAGCAAAACCAGACTCATCATATAAACCACTTCCTCCCTTATCAAAGAATCCTAAAAAATTCTTTAATTCTTTTGGCTTACTCTTAAGGGCCAATTGACCAGAGGAATATATCGCTATGCCTTCAACCAGCCAAGTGGGCATATAACCTTCATAGAGAATTCTTGAATAGAGATGACTTAGTTCGTGCTTTATAAGTGCAGAATATTCCTCATCAGAATATCTATGAGAGGACTCCTTCTCATACATTTCGGGCGATAATAAAAAGAGACATTTCTTGGAACCATCAGTAAAACCAACTACCCAATCCTCAGTTTTTCGTCCTTTAATTCTGTCTATATCCTCTCTACTTTTTAGCAGAAGAATCAGAGGCGTTCCTACATTCCAATTAATCTCGTAGAATTCTCCCAAGGATTCCATCGCCTCTTTATAGAACTTTTCTATTTTTTTATTGTGGGATTGAGATATATCGAAAACCATATATTCGTAAAACGAATTTAAAGTGGTACCGCTACGGGGAATCGAACCCCGATTGCAGGATTGAGAATCCTGTGTCCTAACCGTTAGACGATAGCGGCTTACAAATAGTGATTTTATCATATTATTGGCAGATTTTGAACGGTTACTACAGGTTCCTATTTATTTGACTTTTAATATTCTTAGCATATATCATTTTGTGCCCTATAAATTATTAGATACCAAACGTGGATATAGATGAAGTATACGAAACAACTAAAAAAGGCCTAGATAACCTCATAGAGGAAGTTAAATACCGCGAGAACGAATTGCGCAAGAAGATTGCAACACAACTTAGTGAGATGCGAAGCCAAGGAGACCTTAGAGAAAATGATGGCTACTCTATGGCTGTAGAAGAACAACATATTAATGAGCAGAAGATTGCAGAACTTAAAGAGAAGATTAAGAATGCAAAAGTTATTAAGGATCTAGATAAAAGTCAAGTAGGTCTAGGAGATATTGTAACCCTTAGAAACAATAAAGTTATTACCTACGAGATAACAAGCGAAGATGATGCAAATCCTTTAGAAGGGAAAATCTCTCATAAGTCTCCCATAGGTATGGCAATCATGGGTAAGAAGGTTGGTGCAAAAATAAACATTAAAACTCCAAAAGGAGTTACAGAATATACTATTGAAAAGATTGCTTAAGGGTGAACTAGTGTCCCTTCTGTTATTATATCCTCGAAAACATTTGCTTTAGTTATTCTGTTTCCTCCAGAAATCCAGAACGATATCTCCTTTTTCATACAAAACCTAGCACACTCAACATCTATTGGGATATTCTTGTTTGGTGCGTGAGTAGAGTCTTCTTGAATACCAAAGAGTTTGAAATATTCATCCCATGTCATATCCTTAATTGCTCTAACATCTTCTGCCTCCCCAGGATCTTTGTCGTAGATATAATCTATATCAGAGATCTTGGTTATCCTAGATTCGCTCAGAATGTCTGCAAATACAGCAGCATCCATATCTGTACTCCAACCAACCCTTAACCCTCCACAAACTATTATGCCCTTAGCACTATCTACAAGCAATTCATAAGCCTCTCCCAATCTTTGAGGAACAACAATTTCTGGATCCCCTATATATGCCCTCAGTAGGTTCGCATTCGTATTTGTAACTGACATCCCTATACTGTGCAGATACTCCTCTCCCCCAATATGACGAGATATCTTCT
>DAOTFQ010000034.1:0-6228 GCA_035446665.1 Candidatus Dojkabacteria bacterium
TCGGGTATTATCCAGTTGGTATCTTTTGCTGTAAGTTTACTTGTGTACAGAGATTCCTCTGGACCTACTATAATCTCGTTTTTTTCTTTGTCTATACCTATGACATATAGTGGGTCATTGGATATCGTTTTAATTCCTCTTCTCTGTCCTATTGTATATTTATGAATCCCAAAGTGTTTTCCTAATATCTCTCCTTTACTATCTACAATATTTCCCTCTCTTGGAGTAGTCCTAATGTTTTTTTCAATAAATTTCTTGTAGTCATTATCTGGAATAAAACAGACCTCCTGACTATCTCTTTCTTCAGCAATGCTTAATCCTATTTTCTTTGCAATCTCTCTAACCTTTTTCTTTGTGAGATTGCCCAAAGGGAATAGAGTTTTACTTAGTTGCTCTTGAGTTAAACGGTAAAGGAAATAACTTTGATCTTTATTTTTGTCCTTACCTTTTCTAAGGAGATATCTGTTTCCTGTTTTTCTTGAAGGTTTAACTATTCGGGCATAGTGTCCAGTAGCTACATAATCTATATCCATCTCTTTGGCTTTCTTTAGTAATTCTTCAAACTTAATCTCTCTGTTACATATTACACATGGGTTTGGTGTTCTGCCTTTTAGGTATTCTGATATGAAGTACTGAATAATGTTTTTGTCAAAGGTTTCTTTGAAGTCAAATATGTGGTGAGGGATGCCGAGTTCCTTTGCTACTTTCTTGGCTCTCTGTATAGCTATAAGGGAGTTGCAGGTGGGATTTGCGTCTTCCCAGAGCTTCATGGTAGCTCCGATGACCTCATAACCTTCTTTTTTAAGCAGATATGCTACAACAGAGCTGTCTACTCCACCACTCATTCCTACTAATACTTTCTTTTTCATAAGCTTATTTTAGCAGAAAAGGGATAAACATACACAGTTGTCCCATAGTAATTTCGGTTCTTTTTTGGTATACTCTATCCTAGATAACGAGTGAGAGATCCTCTATTTATCTAATGTCTTGTTCCTTAAAAACCCACACAAAAAGAAAGGAATTCAAATGAGTTTTGGGATGCTGTCTTCACTAAATATTTCTTCCATGTCTGTAATTGTAGATATACGCAATGCGATTTTCTGTGCAAGACAAGAGGGCCAACAGATTCAAGTTGACATTGCTGGAATCCAGCTTACTGTTAATCCAGACTCCAATCTTTCAGAGGTTGTATCTCTTTGGGAAACAGAGTTTGAAAACAGAAAAAAATAAAAATGTAATGTGGGTATAAAGAACAAGACAAAAGCCAAGGTTGTAGATCATTCTACTTAAACATCCTTGGCTTTTTCTTTTATCTTTAAGAATTTTATATAACAAAAAACAAGGGTATCACTACCTTACATTTTTAATTTTTAAATACTATGGAAATTACACTTTGGGAAGATCTTGCTATACTGGACGTTAGTCCTGTACTGGTCGCGAAGATCTTCCCGTAGCACTTTATTGAATAAGTTTTAGTTGTAGGATTAGTTTTGGGGTTGGTAATCCGGGTATTGTCCTTGTTGCACATGTAGATAGGAAGTAACTTCCCTCATATGTCTCAAAAAGTTCTGCCACGGAAATAGAACCACCTATTTGTTCCCTGTCGAGAATAACGTAATCTGTAACTTTAAAACAGAAATCCGCATCTAGACAAAAGGTTAATCCTACTAAGTCCCCAGCTTCCTCAGCGACTAAAAAGTACTTACCGAGATGTGGAGACTGCAATACGGGCCAGCCACTATGGGTATATAAAACCCAACCATGCTGGACTATCCGGAACTCATTGTCTCTCGGATCGAGATTGTCATCTATCTGTTCAGTTGAACAGGGTTCTGGACATTCTACGACCGCTGCATCCCGAAGGAGGGATTGATACCAAGGAGTGATGCTCTCTGCTCCATGAATGGTAACCATTTCGTATTCTCCTGTAAAAGATATTGGTTTTGCAACAACTATCTCTTTCGGAGTTTCAACGACTTCTGGTTCCTCTGGAACTTGAGGTTCTTCCTCAGCTGCCCCTATTTCTTCGGTAGGAGTTGAATTGAGTTCTGGTTCTAAAGCTTTCTCAACTAATTGTTCAGTTGGGATAGCTTCTTCCTGTATAACAATCTCTTGTTCTGGTATGCATGAAAGCAACAACAGAGAGAGAATTATTAACAGGGGGAATAAAATGATATGCCTACTTCGCCATTTTCCTTTTCTTCCGATTCCGAAAGAATACCGTTGTTCCACTGATTCCTCCGATTAATCCTGCCCCAAGTAAAACTGGGCCAATAATGCTTGCACCGGTATCTGGTTCCGTATCCACATCTGGTGGTTCTGGAGGTTCAGGAGGTTCGGGTGGATCGGGCGGATCAGGTGGATCGGGCGGATCAGGTGGATCGGGCGGATCGGGCGGATCAGGTGGATCAGGTGGATCGGGCGGATCAGGTGGATCTGGCGGATCGGGCGGATCAGGCGGATCAGGTGGATCGGGCGGATCGGGTGGATTTACTTCGACCTTAAAGCTTGCATGAGATAACTCACTGCAAATATTTCCTCCAAGGTCAGTGTTTCTTGAGACACTTCCCGTTGGTGTTTCGATACCAGCGAAAGTCAGACATACCTGTCCTTGGACATCGTATGTTCCATCTTCTTCCATATATACCAGGTATCCACCTTGAGAATTTTCGCTTCCACCCTTCGCACAGATTCCAGTTACAACTGAACCTTCATCTGCGGTATAGGATAAGAAGTTGGGATCCCCAGCTTCAACCTTGTGCCATCCGTCCTCATCAGGGCAAACTTGTGAGTTTCCCTGGGCCACGGCTTTGTCCTCTCCTATTGGACCAATAAATCCCAAAAGGAGGGCCAACGTGATGAATACTACGAGTAGTATCCTCTTCATTTTTTCCTCTTTTCTTATGATTTGTAAAAGTGCTACTGTAAACCCTTTTGAAAAGAAATTTGCTAGCGACCAACTCGCAAAAATCTAGGATTTAACTTAGGAGGTATTATACTTGATTTTTACTGAAATATCAATGTTTTAGCCTATTCGGTAGGAGAAGTATTTGCAGGTATTAATTCTATATCTAGAATAATCTCTGCTTCTTCGCTTGCACTAAAAGTCCCCGTCTCCTCTACTTCCTGTATTACCTGTGTACAAACTTCATCTGGAGATGGTTCTTGAATCTTCGTTTTTATACTAACCTGTTCGGGGTCACTTTCCATAACGACAGGTTCAGTAGTAACGATATAACAAGGATTTGGAAGTTTCCCTGTAACTTCGTAGTCCCATGTGTTTTCGCCTTTATACTCGTATGTTAGAGCGAAATCATCATATGGCATGGGTTCTATCTCTACAAGTGGTAACTCTTCAAGTTCTTCTCTATTCTGATTTTCTGCTATTTCATTCTCTTCCTCCGTATACAGGTAGTAGAGTCCTCCGCCAATAACTAATAATGCTAAAAATAACAATCCTAAAGTGAGTACATTCTTCTTCTCCATATTATTAATAAAAACAAATTTATTTAGCTACCTTCTCTATTGGAAGCACTGGGTGACCATTGTGGCTCTTTCTCTCTTTGACAGTAAGAATAAGTAAAGCAAAGCCTCCTGCAAGAATCATTAATATTGAAACTCCCCTCATTGCCCAGTCAAAGTAAACATCTCCTAAGTTTGCAACATACCCTATTATTGCACTAAATATCGCAGTGGCAAAGCTAAGCATAGTCTCATAAAAACCATACAAGAATCCTTCCTTTCCCTCTTCAAGATTCAAGGCAAATAGCTTCCTCCAGTTTGGTAAGTTAAATGATACTCCTAAGCCAAATACGAATTGTAGGATGTAATATTGGTAGGCTTCTGTGATGATTGGATAAAAAAGAAAGGGTAGCCCCATTAAGACAATACCAAGTGTGAGGAGGATGATTTCATCTTTATCGTTTTTGATTTTATCTGTTAACATCCCTATTGGCATCTGGAATATGGATCTTGTTAGAAAATATATCCCCGTTCCTATACCTACAAAGCTAGCAGTGTCTGCTCCTAGCCTCTTTGAGAGGTATAATGAAGTTAGATTCGCAATAATAATGAAAGGCCCCCATACAAAACTATCTGAAAGAGTTAGGTATAGAATAGATTTGTTAAAGTTTTTAAGCATATCCTAACCATACAATGTTGGAATATATATTTCAATATGGTAAATTAAATACAATATGAACCTTCTAGATTCATCCTCTCTACAAATATTTTTAGGGTTGCTCTCTGCCTTGGTTCTTTTTCTTTATGCAATAGAAAATCTAAGTAATGAATTACAAGGTTTGGCATCTGAGAGATTTAGAGAGGTAATCTCTAAGTTAGCTAGGAATAAGTATATAGGGACCCTTTTCGGAGCTCTCTCCACCGCTATTATCCAATCTTCTACCGCTGTTACTGTTATATCTGTGGTTTTAGTTAATACAGGGATAATATCTTTTAGAAACAGTCTAGGAATAATATTTGGAAGTAATATTGGAACAACGATAACTGCACAATTGGCTTTGTTGAATGCTCCGGCTATAGCATCAATTCTTATTATCTTGGGATTCCTATTAGGTTTAGCAAGTAAGAAATTTAAGCTTGTCAGTAAGCCAATATTTTTTCTTGGCCTTATCCTGTTCACTTTGAATTTGCTTTCTTCTAGTATCGAACCACTGAAGGATAATCCTGAGGTTATGGCAATGTTTGGTAGTTTATCTAGTCCTTTCCTAGCTTATCTTGTAGGGGCCGGCTTTACCGTTTTAGTACACTCTAGTTCTATAACTTCTGGTATTGTTGTAATCTTAGCTCTGGGTAGTATTATCCCTATTGAGGTTGCTATCCCATTGATATTAGGTGCAAACCTAGGATCTAGTGTAACAGCCCTAATATCTTCTATGAGGCTTAATCTTTATGCAAAGAGAGCTGGTGTCGCAAACTTCCTGTTCAATCTCATTGGGACAGTTGTATTCATGATATTCCTAACTCCTTATGTGTCTTTTATTCAATTGCTTGCAGACAATGTCGGTCAACAAGCAGCGTTAGCACACCTCTTTTTCAACCTCTTTAATACTGCTGTATTTCTTATATTCCTGACTCCTTTTGAAAAATTAGTAAGTGCTCTTGTAAAGGGTCAGGAGGAAGAGATTCTCTTTAGAACTAAATATATAGACAAGAACAAGAAAGGAAACTTGGAGGAGAAAATAGAAGATATAAAAAAAGAGCTGATATATTCCATTGAAAATACAATTAAGATTTTCCAGAAGGCAATAGGTACTTTTTACAATCCCTCGAAGCTAACACTTATGGAGATACAGAAGTTGGAAACGCTGAATGATTTTCTGGATGACGAGATTACCAAGGCGATTGTATCTCTTTCGGATTTTAAACTGTCTAAAACAGATGCCCAGAAGACTGTTACTCTGGTTAAGGTTTCAAACACTATAGAGCAATTAGGTGATTTAGGAAATGATTTCTCAAAGGTTTTTGAAAGAATGTATGATCTGGGAATTCCTCCAGAGGATGTAAATATAGAGAAGTTGACGGATATACACAATGGACTGATAAGGTTGTTTAGAGATATAGAGAAGAGGATTACAAATCCTAAGGAAGAAGAATTGCAAGCTATTAAACCAAAAGAAGAAGAGATTTATGCTCAGATAAGAAAGGAGTTTGATGAACATGTTCATACTCTACAGGAGAGTGAGGATTATAATGGAAGTATATTTGTGGATGCAGTATCTATAATTGAATTGAGTGTATCTAAGGTTAGAGATATTAGAAAACTTTTACTTAGACAAGTAAGGGGCTTCCCAGAATAATCTTTAATGAGGTGGCATCTAATTCTTTATAATATTAACCTCTGGTTCCAACTTTATCCCATATTTTCTCTCAATATCCTTTTGCATCTTCTTAATGAATTTATAGATTTCTTTTCCTGTAGCCCTTTTATCTGTGACAACACATAGTGCATGTTTTTCTGACACTCCTACATTACCCTCCCACCTACCCTTCCAGCCAAGCTCATCTAAGAGTCTTCCCGCTGGAATCTTAACATAGTCATCATCTGCAAATTCTCCAATATCTGCCGTGTTGTATTTTAAATCTTCTAGGGGATAAAACTGTAAATCATCTACCTTTTTGGATAACTCTTTGTATTTCTTAAACTTTACTTTGGGGTTTTTAAAGAAACTACCACAAGTTCCAAACTCTTCTACTGTGGGTAGTCTT
>DAOTFQ010000035.1:0-6153 GCA_035446665.1 Candidatus Dojkabacteria bacterium
TCTCAGAAGATGAGATGGAAATAATAGCAGATGAGATAGGGTTTGTACCACAAGAGAGTAATCCTCTACTTTTTTCTGCGATACAAAAAGTGAATCAGTTAATAGCATCTGTGAGAAACTAACTTGCCGGACCTAGATTCGAACTAGGATTAACGGTTTCAGAGACCGTCGTCCTACCATTAGACGATCCGGCAATGTCGTTATTATATCATTAAATCGAGATAACTTTTGATTCTTTCTTTAACCTTTCCTTCTCCCAAAACCTTTATCACTTGATACAGATCTGGAGTCTGAGTCCTATGTGTTATAGCAACTCTTAAAACCATTGCAACTTCACCTACTTTCTCAAAATCTAAATCTTTGGATAAGTTTCTAATCTTTTCAAACCATTGATCTGGGGAATCTCCTATTTCGAAGATTTCAAGATATTTTGTTAGTATTGCCTTCTGATCTTCCTCGCTTACTCTCTCTGCAATATCTGAAACATCTTCCTTTGAAAGTAATTCGTCAAAAAATATTGTCATTTGATTCCTAACATCCTCAAACTTAACAATATCTTTTCTTATCTTGTCCCCTGTTCTTTCTATATCAAATATTGCAATACAATACTTTTTGTTCTCCTCGAGTAATTTTGCTATCTCTTTATCAAAATCTCCAGCCCACTGCAGAGCATTGTTATACACCTCCTCGGCAGAGAGTGTAGCTATGTAGTTCTTGCAAATGTTGTCCAGCTTTACAATGTCAAAAAGTGCCCCTGAACTGTTAAACTTTTCGAACTTTAATTCAAATTCATCTAGACTCTTATCTGGGTTTTGTATTCTCCAATCATAGAAATTGGAGTTAGCTATATTGAGGAGATACTCAAGTATCCCTTTCTTTGGATAGCCTCTTTCAATGTAATATGAGACTGCAGCTTCTGGGTCCTTCCTTTTACTTAGTTTCCTCTTTTTACCATCTTCCAACTTCATAAGCGGTGACACATGGGCATATGGTAGAAGGTCAAAACCTAGTTTGTTAAAAAGTTCAATGTGGAGAGGAAGAGAGGAAAACCATTCTTCTCCTCTAATTACATGAGTTATTCTCATTAGTTTGTCATCTATTGGATGCGCAAGATGGTATGTTGGATAACCATCTGATTTTAGTAAGACAGCATCCATATTGTTTTCTCTAAGGGTAACTCCCCCTTTTATAAAGTCCTTGAAGTTAAAAGACTTTTCAGGGTCTCCTGTAGAATACAACCTTATTACAAAACCTTCTCCCTTTTCTAGTTCCTTCTTTATGTCCGCTATCTCAGCATCTCTCCATTTAGCCCACTTGCCATAAGAACCTATCGCAACTTTTAGTTCCTCCTGTTTCTTCCTCATCTCCTCTAACTCTTCTTCTTTCATAAAGCAGGGATAAGCATACCCTTTACTTACAAGGTCCTTTGCAAAAACTTTGTAAATATCTAACCTCTTGCTTTGAAGATATGGCCCATACTCACCCTTCTCCTCTGTTTCGCTTACCATTCCTTCGTCAAATTCAACACCAAAACCCTTTAAGCCAGTCACTATCTGTGTGATCCCATTTTTTATCTCTCTTTCCTTGTCTGTATCTTCTATTCTAAGTATTGATACTCCCTCTGTTTGGTTAGCTAATTTCGTACATACGAGTCCTGTGTAAACATTCCCTACGTGCATAAAACCTGTAGGACTTGGTGCAAACCTTAGAACCATTCCCTTCGTTCCTCTCTCTGGATATCTACTTAAAACATCTTCTGGACAATCTTTTACCTCTGGAAATAGAAGTTGCGCTAGTTGCTCATTTTGCTCTTTTGTTCTCATAATAATACTGGTAATATTATGGTTGATACCATATTTAACTACTGCTAAGATTATAACATGACTTTAACTGAAGCTGCATTCTGGACAAAAAGATTTGGAGTAATAGCATTAGGAGCCTTCTTTTTATTCACAGTAATAGTATTAATACTTACATTAAGACCCGTTGAACCTCCCATCCCTAAATACCAAACTGCTAATTATGCTTGTACACAGACAAGAGAGGAATTCTTGGAGCACAAATTAGAAATACCCTCCTTACAATTAGCCGCAGGTTCCGAGATGTCTTTTCAAATAGATACAGATACTGGGAAGATTGAGGATTCCCTCCCTGACATTATTAATGTATATAGATTTAATAACCCGACACAGTCGGTAACTGCACAGGCAGATGCAAAAAAATTGGCAGAGGAGCTTGGTTTTGATCCAGACGGGATAATCAGGAGAAATGCAGAGAGCTATGTTTGGGTCAATAATGAATTAGGTACTACTCTAGAGATTCAAGCAAAAAACCTTAACTTTAGATTTAAGACCGAAGCCACTAGGATACGAGAGGCTACAAGAGAGAATGCACTCCCAAGTGAACAAGAAGCAAAGAACTATGCAGCTGGAATTTTAAGAACTTTAGGAGCATATCCCGAAGATTATTCTAAGGGAGACCACAGGACAACATATATAAAGGTTAACCCCGATGGTTCATTTAGGAAGGCTTCTGCTCCTGCTGACGCAGACTTAATCAAGGTAGATTTTGTAAGAAGCAAGGGCATGATAACAATAGAATCAAATATTGTGGGAGCAGAAAGATTTGTTCAGACCTTATCTAGAAAAATAGAGGAACCACCAATAATAGAAACTCCTCTTGTTAATGACAAGAGAATCGAGGTATATACCTTTAAAACCCTGGTTTCTTTCCCTGAGACACAGAGAAGTAATATTACTGTGTATGTTGGAGCAGCTAATAGTAAGATACAGGACTCCACATTGAAGTATGTATATCAGATAGATTACACTTTCTGGCCAACAGAAGTTGAATCTTGTGGGACATATGAGCTAATCACTCCACAAGTTGCAATAGAGAAAATCCAGAATGAAGAAGGGAGTCTTGTTTATTTGTACGAAACTAATGGGGACGACGTTGTAGAATACACTCCAAGAAAGGTTAAAAAATTCCATATCTTTGATGTTTTCATCGTCTATTACGAAGACAGAACAGAACTAGAATACTTACAACCAGTATATGTAGTATCTGGAGAGGCGATTTTTGACAACGACAGTAAGGGTCTCTTTGACTTCTTCTACCCAGCAATAAACTACGATATTGTTCAGAACAAAATAGAACTCCCTGAACCAGAAATTGAACAGAATTCCGACATGCTGTTTTAAAAGTTTTTAATACCTAACATAATGATATATAATGCCTTTAGATTATTTACTTTTAACAACAAAATTTAGATGGAAAGGACATTAATAAGTCAGCTCAAAGAGAAGATTGGGGAAGAGGTCAGAATAAGAGGTCGAGTAGATACCATAAGAGACCAAGGAAAAATTGTTTTTCTAATAATCAGAGATAGGAGTGGGAAAGTTCAAGCCGTGGCATGGCAAGGAAATGGAGAAGAATTAATAGGAAAAGTAAAATCCCTAACCCCAGAATCTATAGTGGATATCACTGGAACAGTAAAAGAAGCAAAACAGGTAGAACAAGGTTTTGAAGTAGACATTAAAGAGATTAAAATAGACTCTCTAGCACAGACCCCCCTACCTATTGTAATTGAGGGAGAGCATAACAACAATATTACTGCACTAGACCAGAGATTAGATTACAGATGGATAGACCTTAGATCTAGAAAGAATCAGTTAATGATGTCAGTAGCTACATTAATGACAGAGAAACTAAGAGAGTTTTGTGTCTCTAGGAATTTTAAAGAGATACAGGCTCCAAGAATAATAAGTGCTGCAAGTGAATCAGGGGCTAGCGTTTTTGAAGTAAAATATTTTGATAAAAAAGCATACCTTGCACAATCTCCACAATTCCATAAACAAATGGCAATAGCAGCAGATTTAGAAAGAGTATTTAATGTGGGACCTGTATTTAGAGCAGAGAAATCCTTCACTACAAGACACCTAACAGAATATACTAGTTTTGATGTTGAAATGGCTTATATTGACTCCTACAAAGAACTATGTGTATTTGAACAAGAAATGATAAAAGGAATGTTAAAAGCAGTAAAGAAAGAATATGGAGAACAGATTAAAGAAATTTTTGGGACAGAGATAAATATTCCCGATGGAGATTTCGAATACATAACGGTTAAGGAAGCAAAGGAGAAATTAGCTAAAGCCGGAGTACACTGTAAAGGAGAGGGTGACTTCTCTCCAGAAGAAGAGAGAAAGCTTTCCGAAATAGTTAAAGAAGAAACTGGTTGTGAATTTCTATTTGTTACAGATTATCCCCATGCAAGCAGAGCTTTTTACCATATGAAGGATCCAGAGAGTCCTGGGATAGCCCTAGGCTTTGACTTACTTTGGAATGGAGTTGAGATAACAACTGGAGCTCAGAGAGAGCACAGAACAGATGTTCTAAAAGAGAACGCAAGAGAGAGAGGTATAAATCTAGATTCTATGGAGGATTACTTTGAATATTTCGAGTATGGTTGCCCACCACATGGGGGTTTTGCTATTGGAACAGAGAGATTACTGATGAAGATGTTAGATTTAGAAAGTATATTGGAAGCAACTTACCTGCCAAATACTCCAAATAGGCTTGGGAGATTAATAACAAAGATGGTTAAGTAAGCAAAAGTGGCCTACTCTATCTCCACTCTTTTACATTAAACTGAATGTCTTCTCTTCCATTCCAGGCATTAATATCTGGGTATCCTACTGCCTCTATAGAATCTCCTTCATCTAATGTTTCAACATCATCATCACATCCAAAAAGTAGGAGCGTTAAGTAATCATCATTGTTCCCCTTGGCAATTAATTTAAGATGGTTATTATCTTTTCCAATGATTCTCTTTTCTTTAATAACTAAATCTCTTACACAGATGGTTGGTTTAGGATTTCCAAAACCAAGAGGTTCTAATTTACTAAGTTCGTCAACCAACTCTTTAGTAATATCCTGACTGTCTAGAAGGATTTCAATATTTAGTTTGGGTGTAAGTTGCTCTTCGGTAATTTTCTCATTAGCATATTCCACTAAACTTTTTCTAAATTCTTTAATCTTTCTTTCCGTTGTACTAAACCCTGCAGCAAGTTCATGACCACCATACCTATCTAAATACTTCTTAAATTTGTCAAAGGCTTTTGTTATATTAAAACCCTTAATACTTCTGGCAGAGCCTTTAATTACTCCTTCGGATTTCGTAGCAACTATTACAGGTTTGTAGTAAAGTTGCTGTATCTTACCTGCAACTAAGCCAATAATTCCTTCATGCCAATCCTCACCTAAAATGAAAAGAAGCTTCTCCTCAGACTCTTGAATACTCTCCTTAGCTTCTTCAAAGATCTCTGTTGTCATCTTCTGTCTTTCAAAGTTGGTTATTTCTAAAGTATTTGCTATTTCTTTACACTGAGCTTCATTATTACTTACCAAAAGACGAACTGCTTCCATCGGGGAAGATATTCTTCCAGAAGCATTGATTCTAGGACCAAGTACAAAACCTAAATGGTATGCCCCTATCTCTTCTGGTATAAGTCCAGCTCTAAGGATAAGCATCCTAAGTCCAATTCTCTCTCCCTTGTGTATCTCTTCTAAACCCTCTTTTACAAGGATTCTGTTTACACCCAAAAGGGGCATTACATCTGTAACTGTAGCTAACGCGACTAAATCTAAACCAAAACGAAGATCTTTATCCATACCCAGAAGGTCTCTTACTGCTTGGATAAGGAGATACACTACAGTAGCACCACATATTGCTGTGTCTGGATATTCCCTTCCTGGATACATCTGGTGAACGAGAGGGTATTCTAAATCCCCATCCTTCTGGTCCTCTTCTCTTTTTTCTAGCAGGTCACCAGGGGGGAGATGGTGGTCGGTTACTATAAAGTCCAATTTTTTATCTTGAATATATTTCCTTATAAGGTCCCTATCTCTGACACCACAGTCAACGGTTATAACTAGTTTCGCTCCAAGATCTATTACATCATTCAAAGAGTCTTCCGTTAACCCATAACCCTGCTCTACCCTGTCGGGAATATATGGAAGGATGTCTACTTTTTTATTTAAAAATTGAGCAACATCTCTGTAGAAAAAATTCCAGAGTAAACTTGTAGAACATATTCCGTCCGCATCATAATCTCCATGTATTATTATTCTTTCCCCCCTTTTTACAGC
>DAOTFQ010000036.1:0-6007 GCA_035446665.1 Candidatus Dojkabacteria bacterium
GGTCAATACCCAATAGCCTTAATTAGGATTTTCTAAAATAAGGACTTTATATGGATGACAATATCTCTTCCCCAATCTCTTCATTGAAACCACTGTAAGCTTTCTCTGGGGTGAAGATGAGAGGGAGGTAACTGTAAGCTGAACTTACTCCTTCACTTGTTTCAAATGTAGCTTTGTATTCTGCAACCTTCGTATTATATTCTTCATCTGTTATTAGGTAGAGAGTGTAATCTATATTGTTCTCTTCAAAGAACTTCTCTGCTTGGACACACATAGTCCCTGTTCCATTACTAAACATGACTATATCCTTATCTTCGGAAGTCTCAGATGTCTGAGACTCTTGTGTGCTAGTTGACGAATCTAGGAAGGGAAGATTATCTACAGCACAGGGATTATTTACATCTACCTCTTCTGTAAGTTCAAAGTCAGGTTGCATGGTAGATGGTGTATAAGGGTTGTTATGGTTTTGTGGAATTTGCCAGTAAGGCAAGGTCATATCTGTTGTCATGATTTCGTCCAGACCTACCCATTCAATGTCATATGTGTCCCAGTAATTTGTCCACATATCTAACCATCTCTCTTTTATCCCTCCAATTCTTGTATGACTTAGTGGTGTCACCTTTTTATTATTTGCAGCGGCAGAAAGTTCGATCATCATGTCCTCTGGAGAACCACCTCTAACCCAGTAACTATAATCACATAGACTTCCATATTTGAATCTAATAGAAGGGATATTGGATACAGATAATATCTTAACATTATATTCTTCAGGTTGGTAAACAAAAGCTTCTGTTTCAGTTGTTCCCCTTGCTACTATGTAAGGAACTCCAAGAGCATCTGCAACTTTGGCAGTGTTCTCATCTGAGGCTTGGTATTTGGAACTTAATATCCTAACAGGTTCTCCTGTGCAGGCCTCTATCCTATCCTTTGTATCCTTAAGGGCATCATATTGATCTTCGTAAGACATATCCCAGAGTGGATCTTTAGTGTAAGCCCCCATTATTTCAATATTGTCATACTGTAATACCTTCTTTATCTCCTCACAATTTTGTTCTACGAAATCTGGACCTGTAAAAAAGACTCCTGTTATATCTCTCTTATACATCTCATTAACAAAGTTACTTAGGCCAACCATATCGGTGTATTCAATAAGAATCATCATCCCCTTTGGTTTGGTTGTTTGTTCCTCTTGAATTTCTCCTGAAGATTCAGGAGTGGTAGGACATGCAAATTCCCTAACTAGGTAAAACTCTGCAGCTAGGATGAAGAAAAAGCAGAATAGGAATTTATAAAAGGCGGGCAGATTTTTTTTCATATTAAATATGTTAATAAATTAATTATTTTTATTTAAATTTCTACTAAATCTAAAACTCTCTTAATTAGGATCCTTTTAGATGGTTTAAGTTTATACATAACGTGTGTACCGTTTTTCTTACCTTCAATATACCCCATATCTGCGAGGACTTTAAGATGGTGGGAGACGAGGTTGTTTTTTAATCTGGTTTCCTTAACAATTTTGCATGCACAGGTATCTTCTTTGTAAAGAATACGGAGTATTTTTATTCTAACCTCTGCAAGTAATTTTTTAAGATTTTCTGCTTTTAATGTCTCTTTCTTCTTCATATATTTCAATCTATATTGAAATATAGTTTCAATTTTGTTATATGTCAAGTGTAGGAATTAGAAACCAACTTGCTCTCTAATTACTGGATACTTTCTGGTATAATAACGAGATTATGGCTAAAAAATATCTGACTAAAATCCTAACAATATTAACTTTCCTCTTCATCTTGGTTCTTCCTTTTGGTTCGGTATATGCACAGGAGAATACGGTTGTAGATCATGACAAGATTAATATATATTTCTTCTGGGGAGATGGTTGCCCTCATTGTGAGAAAGAGAAGGCTTTTCTTAAAACTTTTCAAGAAGAGAACCCTGATGTTGTTGTTAGAGATTACGAAGTCTGGGGTAGTAGAGAGAATCTAAATCTCATGATGGAGTTTGCCAAGGAGTTAGATATAGATGTCAGAGGGGTTCCTTTTACAGTTATTGGTGAGCATTATGTTATTGGTTGGGTATCAGATGACTATTCAGGAGGCAAAATTGAGGAAGCTGTTGAATGTGGTCGTTCAGAGTCTTGTCCAGACATTGGTGCTGAGATACTAAAAGAAGAAGAACCGGAGATTAAGGGGGAAGAAGTTAAAAAAGTGAAGGAGGAGAAAAAAGAGGTTGTAGGTATTCCAGAGACTATGGATCTTCCAATAATTGGAGAGATAGAAACAAAGGATTTCTCTCTTCCAGTTTTAACGGTTGTTTTAGGCGTTTTAGATGGTTTTAACCCCTGTGCCATGTGGACCTTGGTGTTTTTAATTAGTTTACTGTTGGGACTTAAGGATAGGAAGAGGATGTGGATACTAGGAATAGTCTTCATAGCTACCTCCGCTTTCGTTTATTTCTTATTTATGGCAGCTTGGTTAAACTTCATACTATTTATTGGTATGGTGACCTGGGTTAGGGCTATTATTGGTTTAGTAGCTTTGGGCGGTGGAATATATAATCTTCGTGAATATATTGTTAATAAAGATGCTAATTGTAAGGTAACGGACAAAGAAAAGAGACAGAAGATTTTCCTCAGATTAAAAGAGATCACACATAAAGAGAGCTTTTTGTTAGCAATAGGGGGAATCATTCTACTAGCTTTTGCAGTAAACCTTGTCGAGGCTGTATGCTCTGCAGGACTACCAGCTGTATATACTCAGATTCTCTCTTTGAATGACTTAAGTAAAGTACAATATTACCTTTATATCCTCCTGTACATCTTCTTCTTTATGCTAGATGATTTGATAATCTTCTTTATAGCGATGACAACTTTACATATGACAGGGGCTTCCAAGAAATATAGTAGGTGGTCAAATCTAATAGGAGGGATACTTATGGTTATCATTGGAATCTTGTTAATCTTCAAACCAGAGCTATTAATGTTTGGTTAGAGATTATATAATTTAATTAGATTAACCAAATGGACAAAAAAGTAACAGTTTATTCATCTCCAGATTGTGCATATTGTTATACACTTAAGGGTTATCTAGAAAAAAATGGTATTGAGTATGAAGAAATAAATATCTATGAAGACGAACAGGCTTACGAGAGGATGGTAGAATTTTCTAACCAAAGAAATGTTCCTGTGACAGTTATAGGAGAAGAGATAATAGTTGGTTGGGACAAAGAGAAATTTAAAGAAGTTTTAGGTATTTAAGTATGAGAGATGTAATAATCATAGGAGGGGGTCCAGCTGGTTGTACAGCGGGGATATACTCTGCAAGAAAGAAACTAGATACACTGCTAATTGCAAAGGATTTTACAGGACAGATAGGGCATTCTTCTTGGGTAGAGAATTATCCTGGGTTTAAGAAAATAAAAGGTTTGGATTTAGCAAAGAGTTTTAAATCTCATTTAGAAAGTTTTGCTATAGATATAAATGAATTTGAAGAGGTTAAGGAAATTAGAAAGTATGAGGAGTCTTTTACAGTTCTTACTGATGAGGGTGAGTATAATACTCGATCTGTCATAATCTGCTCTGGAGCTAAGACTAAGAAATTGGGAATTCCCAATGAGGAGAAATTTCTTGGAAAGGGAATCTCTTACTGTGTAACTTGTGATGAATCTTCTTTTGAAGGAAAGGATGTTGCTGTCGTTGGAGGTGGAAATGCAGGTGTAGAGGCTACTATAGAATTAACTAGTTTTGCAAAGAAAGTTTACCTTCTGGAATGCGAAGACAGGTTAAGTGCAGACGAGGTTCTTGTTGAAAGGTTAAGAAAAGAGGGGGGGGATATTATTACGGCTTGTGAGATAACAAAATTTAAGGGAGAGAAAGAGCTGAAAGGACTGATTTATATGAAGGATGGTAAGGAGGAGGTTATTGAAGTAGATGGTTGTTTTATTGAAATAGGTAGTAAAGCAAATACGGATTTTGTAAAAGGTGTTGTTGATTTGAATGACAAAGGAGAGATTGTTGTAGATCCTAGAACTTTGGAAACAAGTGTTAAGGGGATTTTCGCTGCAGGGGATGTTGTTGATTTTAAAGATAAACAAGTTGTTATTGCAACAGGACAGGGTGCTGTGGCTGCACTGTCTGCCTATAGATATATAACCTCTGTATAATATAAATGCTACTTGAGGTCTCTTTCTATTCAGTTGCTTTTATATTAGAATAACAAGTAATTTGTTAAGAAAATGAACATGAAAAAAAATAAAGAGGAAAACAAGGAAGAGTTGGCCGAGAGTTTTGTTGTGAATTCAGAGAGTGTACCCGAAGATATTCCCCTGAGAGAAGAGATAACTCATGTTGCTAACATATATGCCAAGGAGATCTCCCTCAGTCAGCAAACAGAGGGACCAAAGATTCATGTAGATGAGATTGCTTCTGGAGTTGCAAAATTTTATGAAAAGATTAGAAAGATAATTGATTGGAAGGATGATAATGCATTAAGAAGGGGTGCCATAGAGAGAATCCTGAAAAGAAGACTTTTACCTAAGATGGTAACTGGAGTTTTCAAAGAGGAAGATACCTTCCAGTTGGCAAAGACAATGACAGAGGAGCTTATTCGTGGAGGACACTTGCCTAATGATGAAGTCCCTGAATCTAGAGTACCAGTGGTTGCGGAAAGTTTAAAGAAATATCTGTATTTCTTAAAATATTCCATAAAACAATATGGAATAACAAATGTAAAGAAGGGAAATGCTCAGACAAATTTTATAATAGAAACTGCAGCATGTGAGGTAGAGGAGGTTCTAGCAAGACCTGTTAAAGAGCATGGGATTATAGATGCCATGTCTAAAATAATGTCTGCTAAGATAAGGGTTTCTCCTGAAGGATTTTTAAGCGAAGAGGAGAAATTAGACTTAGTGAGAATTTCTGTTCAAAGAGAGTTATATCATCTAGATAATAATTACATAGTATATATGTATATGAGGAGAAAGTATCCTAACTGGGGGAATCTTTCTTCAGAAGAATTACTATGGTTTGCCAAGAACCTCCTTACGATTAAAGAGGCGAGTGAGGAGTATGTCAATAGTAAAATATGTAAAAAGTTTGACGAAATAATCGCTCAATTTAGTGCTGTCTTTATATTATTAGACGATGTTTTTAACGATTTAAAAGATCATCCAGAGATGATAGAAGAGAAGATTAATGATAAGACTTTTCTTTTATCTAGTATTAGGGAACACTATGAGAACCGTCGAACTACATTACAGAGGAGATTAAGAAACACCGCAATCTTTTCAACCTTGTCTGTCTTTATATCAAATTGGGCGACATTCTATCTGATTGAAGTTCCAGTAGCCCGTCTTTTTTATGAAGAGTTTAATTTACTAGCCACAATAATAGATTTCTTATTACCAGCACTTGTGATGTTTCTTTTAGTTATATTTATTAAGCCACCACAGGAGGATAACCTTGAAAAGGTTTTGGATGCAAGTAGGGATCTTTTGTATCAGAATCCTAGGTCTGAAAAATTCGATATAAAGATGAATGAGGAAATTCCTGCTTTAGGGAGATTTTTTGTAACATTGTTTTATATAATGGCTACTATTCTTCTATTTGTAGGGATAGGGTATGTTTTCTATATTGCTAAACTTCCAATGACTTCAGTTATTTACGATACATTTACTATAGCTATAACATTTTATGCTGCACTGGGGGTTCGGAAGAAATCTAAAGAGTTACAGGTTAGTAATGATAGAAAATTGGGGGAATTTCTTTTTGATGTATTTACAGTTCCTGTAGCAAAGGTTGGAGGATTTCTTTCTTCCAAATGGAAAGAGTATAACGTGGTTGCCATATTTACAAACTATTTAGTAGAGGTTCCTTTGGTTGCTATTTTAGATTTCACGGAAATGTGGAGTAAGTTTATCAAAGAAAGAAAAGCAGAGATAGATTAACAGATATCTATAATTCCTCCCATATATTAGTTGGTGTATACTATCTCTAGTTTTGTTTAAAAGG
>DAOTFQ010000037.1:0-5671 GCA_035446665.1 Candidatus Dojkabacteria bacterium
GATTTGTGGCTCTGTTCTTACTCGGATTGCTAAGATTACTGGGACCCCTATGTTTATAGTAGGTCAGATAAACAAGGGTGGAGATATAGCTGGTCCTAAGGTTTTAGAGCATATAGTAGATTGTGTGTTATATATGGAAGGGGATCAATATAACCAATATAGAATCCTAAGAAGTATTAAAAACAGGTTTGGTTCTACTAATGAAATAGGTGTATTCGAAATGAGGGGTGATGGCCTAAGAGAGGTAGGTAACCCATCTTTAGTATTTCTAGAATCTGGGGCAAAGTCTTCTGGCAGTGCTATAGGTGCTATTATACAGGGGTCTAGGGTTGTTTTTGTTGAGGTACAGGCTCTTGTAGTAGAAAGAGAGAGTGAAGGTGGTCCTCTTAGAAGGGTTGCTAATGGTATAAAGAAGCCAAGGTTGGACATGTTATGTGCAGTTCTGTCCCGAAAGGGAGGTGTTTTCCTTGGCAATAAAGATGTCTTTGTGAATGTGGTCGGAGGTCTTACAGTAAATGATCCTGCTATAGATTTGGCAATATGTGCTGCTATTAAATCTTCTGTAGAAGATCAGATTCTTTCTAAATCTAGAATTTACTTTGGGGAAGTGGGTCTGACGGGAGAGGTTAGGGGGACTTGGGGTGTAGAGTCTGTTGTTTCTGAGGCTATTCGGGCTGGTTATGAGGAGTTGGTTGTGGGGAGGATGAAGGTTGGGGAGACTAAGAAACTTAGGGTCAAGAAGGTTTACAAACTTAACTCTATATAGATAGTCGTTGTTCACATATTTTCTTTTGTCCTTTTTTAGTCAAATAACTTATTCTTTTGCAACCAATTCTCCACCCTTTGTGTAACAAGGGACGGAAACGTAACAAGACGTAGGGATTTGTTGCCTCCGCCCCTTTTGAATGGAGGTTTTCGCATATCCCTCAATTTGTGGATTAATTATATAGGGTTGACAGTTATTGAATAAAGAGATATAATTTGGCAGATCTTTCAAATACATGTGGATATCTTAGTTTTTTCCCTTTGTCTGGGGTGCCACAAGCACAGCTGGGCAACAGGAAAAGCCTAAGATATCTCATCCAAACTTTTTCTCTTTTCATTCAAATAGTTTTTGAATAAACAGAGAAGAAGAGGGGAAACATGTAGAATGTTCTTCGAAACTTTTTCTTTATTTAAAAGAGAAAGAACCCGGGGTCGGTTGGGGCAGTACCGATCCCTTCTTCTTCTATCCATAGTGTTTCTCCGTGTAGTTGACTTTGTGATAAGATTTCAATTATACTCAGATATCACATGGCTAGTTGTTTAGCCCCGTGTTTTAAATTCCCAAATAATTCAAATGGTTAAAAAAGATAAAACTATTAAAGACTACGAGGAAATGAACCTCGCGGACCTGAGATCTGTTGCTCAGGATTTAAAGATTGAGGACTTTATGGAGCTTCCTAAGAGGGAGTTAATAATAGAAATTCTCAAAAAGTCTACTAAGGAAGATGGATCCGTTTTTATTGAAGGTATTCTTGAAGTAATGAAAGATGAGTCTCATGGTCTTATAAGGACGGAAGGGCTTTTGCAAGGTGAAAACGATGTATATATTTCTGGTTCTCAGATTAAGAAATTTAGTCTTAGGACGGGAGATGAGGTAGCAGGTAGAGCAAGGCTTCCTAAGAACAAAGAGAGGTTCTTGAGTCTCTTGAGGGTTGATACCGTATATGGTAAACCTGCAGCAGAAGCTGTTAAGAGGCCTTCATTTAGAAAGTTAACACCTATATTTCCTAAAAAGCAAATTAAGCTAGAAACTGATTCCAATACTATATCTACTAGAATGATAGACTTGTTGTCTCCAATTGGTTTTGGTCAGAGATCTATGGTTGTTTCTCCTCCTAAGGCAGGAAAGACATGGTTAATTAAAGATATTGCTGATGGCATAGCGAAGAATCACCCTAAGGCAAAGTTAATAGTTGTGCTAGTAGGTGAGAGACCTGAAGAGGTAACAGATATGCAGAGATTTGTTAAGGGAGATGTTTATGCCTCTAACTTTGACGAATTACCAGAACACAACTGTAAAGTGGCAGAAATGGCACTACAGAAGGCTATGAGGATGGTAGAGTGGGGAGAGGATGTAATCATATTAATGGATAGTATTACTAGATTAGCTAGAGCATACAATATCACAATGCCAACATCTGGAAAAACTCTTTCTGGTGGTTTTGACCCAGTAGCACTTTATCCTCCAAAGAGGTTCTTTGGTGCTGCTAGAAACTTTGAAGAGCAGGGGAGTCTTACCATTATAGCTACAGCATTAGTGGAAACGGGGAGTAGAATGGATGACTTAGTATATGAGGAGTTTAAGGGAACAGGTAATATGGAGCTTCATTTAGACAGGAAGCTTGCAAATAGAAGAATTTATCCAGCAATAGATGTTGTTGCTTCTGGTACTAGAAATGAGGAGTTGCTACTTAGCAAAGAAGTGCTGAACCAATCTTGGAGAATTAGAAGGATGTTAGAAGTTCTAGATTCAAATGAGAATCCTACAGAAGTTTTAGTAAGCCAGCTTAAGAAGACAAAAACAAACGAGGAGTTTCTTGCTACTCTCCACGAAGCATAGATAATTGGTATAATATTCATCATTACTTTAATTATCTGTTATCTTGGATACTGATAAGGTCCCCCAAAATAAAAACATCTCTGGTTTAAGCTTTAGGGAAATCCTAACGCAACAGGATAATCCTTTGTATGCTAAAAGTGACTTAGAGAGTTTTCTCTATGTGAATGATGATATTAATGCAGGGAAATTTACCAAGAAAGTAAAGAAGTTTTTCTACAGAATATATACAAATAGAGTGAAGAAGGGTAGAAAAGGATTTTTCTCTTTTCTTTTTTCTTTCCTAAACTATGTTTATGCGAGGGTTAGGGTTTTTGTTATTCTATTCTCTGTAATCTCCAGTATATTCTTTAAAGCTTTTGAAAATGTGAAGAACAATTTAACTAGGAGAATGTTTTGGGGTAGGGGTAACTTCTTAGGATCTGCTTTGCAGGTTGTTGCCTTGGTGGTTATGTTTATTGTTGCAATCTCTTATCTTTATAGAAAGCCTGTTGTTATAGTGGCTAGCGAAGGTCATTTGGATAGAATAGGGGTAGCAGAAACAGATATTATAGTTATGAATGCTTCATTGAATACTCTTATTCCTAAAGATAGAGCAAGGAGATCCGTAGAGGAATATATTGTAAAAGGAGGAGATACTTTAAGTACTATCGCCGAATATTATGGGATAAGTACTGAATCTATATTATGGGCTAATGATATGAGCTCGAGTGACTATATAAAGCCTGGTCAAAAATTAGAGATTCCCCCAAGTGATGGTGTTATCATTGAAGTCTCAAAGGGAGATACTCTTGCAAGTCTAGCTAAGAAATATAATGCAAATGAGCAGTCTATTGCAGATTTTAATTGGTTAGATTACCCATTTGAATTATTGCAGGGGCAAACATTATTTATTCCAGATGGGAAAATGCCTGCACCTGTCCAACCTACTTATGCTGCTACACCATCATTTTATGTCTCAAATCAATATACTTCAGCATCAGCGTCTGCTGCTACAGGGGATCCTAATGTTGGGAGATTTATCTCTTGGCCTGTTGCGGGGAGTGCTGGTGTAATATCTCAGTACTACAAACCTTGGCATAGGGCTATAGATATAGCCTCAAGTGCACTTCCCAATATAGTTGCTGCTGCTCCTGGTACTGTTATCTTTGCTGGATGTAGTGGTTATTGTCCTCCATTGGGTTCAACATATGGTGGTTCTGGTTATGCTTGGTCTATACAGGTAGATCATGGTAACGGTTATACAACATGGTATGCACACCTTAAGAATATATATGTAAGGTCTGGTCAATCTGTAGCAAGGGGGGAAGCTATTGGTCAGATGGGATCAACAGGTAGGTCCACAGGGCCTCATGTTCACTTCGAGCTTAGGAGGGGAGTAGCATTTGGTACGCAGGTAAATCCATTAGGATACTCTAATTGGTAAGGTGTTTAGGGTTGTTCAATTAACTATACAAAGTGTTATAATAAACTCATCGGGCTCATAGTTCAGAAGGCTAGAACATCGCATTCGCATTGCGAAGGTGGCTGGTTCGATTCCAGCTGAGTCCATGGCTAAGGGCCTGTAGCTCAGCTGGCTAGAGCACATCGCTGGCAGCGATGGGGTCAGGGGTTCAAGTCCCCTCAGGTCCACCCCGCTAACTTATAGTAGATAAGTCCTGCAATATAGTGAAATTAAGGGAGTTAGACTCCTCCAATTTGACATAATTGAGGGAATTTGTGTATAATTGGTTATGATAAAAAGAAATGTAGATTTAGATAAGTATTTAGAGAAGAATAAGGTTTTAATTATTTATGGTGCAAGACAAGTAGGAAAGACAACGTTGGTAAAAGAATATCTCTCTAAGACCGACATGAAATACTCCTTTTATACTGGTGATGACATCCAATTTGCTAAGGATCTATCTAAATGTGATTTGTATTTAATTAAAAAGATTGTTTCTGGGATTGAGCTATTGGTTATAGATGAGGCTCAAAAAATTGAGAATATTGGGCGAGCATTGAAGCTTATAGTTGATAACATTGAAGATATTTATGTGATAGTAACAGGTTCTTCTTCTTTTGACCTTGCTAATTCCACTTCAGAGCCTCTTACTGGAAGAAAAAATCTTATAACCTTCTATCCAATATCAATAGAGGAGCTTTTAAATGACAATTCAGAGTATGATGTCTCCAGAAGGGTCGAAGAATTTTTAATTTATGGTATGTATCCAAATGTCGTTGATTTAGAAAACCTTAAAGAAAAGGAAAACCGTATTAATGAAATTAGGGACTCTTATTTAATAAAGGACATACTGGAATTTAATAAGGTTAAGAGATCTCAGTTGGTTATTGATTTGTTAAAACTTCTCGCTTTCCAGATAGGAAGTGAAGTCTCTACAGTAGAATTAAGTAAAAATTTAGGGATAGATAATAAGACAGTTAAGAGGTATCTTGATCTTTTAGAAAAGTCTTTTGTCATTTTCAGTTTAAGTGGATTCTCAAGGAATTTAAGAAAAGAGGTAAATAAAATGGACAAATATTACTTCTATGATAATGGTATACGTAATTCTCTTATCAAAAATTTTAACAATTTAGATACAAGAGACGATGTAGGTCAGTTATGGGAAAACTTCCTTATGATAGAAAGGATGAAAAAGAATTCATACAATAGGCTGTCTGTGAACTACTATTTCTGGAGGACATATGATCAAAAAGAGATAGATTTAATTGAAGAGAGGGGAGGAAAATTACACGGATATGAATTTAAATGGGGAAACCAAAAGATTAAAGCTCCCAAAGAATGGATAGAAGAATATAAAAATTCTGATTTTAACATTATTAACAGAGAAAATTACCTATCTTTTGTCACTGGAGATAGTAATCAATAATTGTATACGGCTCTTAATTTGTTCCACGCCTGTGTTCCACAAACAACTATCCCCTTTCTTCTAATGTTTTCCTTTTTAATGTAAAATATCCTCTATTAATATATACTTAAGTATGTCGGTGGAATACAATCCAAAAGATTTTGAATCTAAATGGCAAAAAAGATGGTTTAAAGACCTTTTCTATGAAGCTAAAGATTTT
>DAOTFQ010000038.1:0-5415 GCA_035446665.1 Candidatus Dojkabacteria bacterium
TCTACTTCCTGTTCTATCTTGGCAAGCTTTCTGCTCATTTCCGCTTGTTCTACTCCTTCTCTTAGGAGGTTTGCCTGTCTTGTTTTTATATCTTTTAGATTGTGGTAGATGGTGTCTAGATCTCCATATTTTTCTAATAACTCTGTTGCGGTTTTCTTTCCTATTCCCTTTATTCCAGGGATATTGTCTGAGGGGTCCCCAGCTATTGCCTTGAAGTCTACGATTTGCTCTGGATAAAGGTCCATGTATTCGTGTGTTTTCTCTCTGTCGTAAGCTACTAGGTCTTTAAAGCTTCCGCTTGGTAAACAAACCCTGACTTTTTCATTTACAAGTTGTAATAGGTCTCTATCTCCGCTGAGGATATAAAGATCCATATTTTCATTGCTCCATTTCTTTTCGGTGACGTACTTGGCTATAGTGCCTAGAATGTCATCTGCTTCAAATCCTTCTTTCTTGATTATTGGGATATTAAAAGCCTTCAGAATCTCTTCTACTAGAGGGAATTGATCTATTAAGGATTGATCTGTAGGAGCCCTAGTTCCTTTGTAATCTGGGTACTCTACATGTCTAAAAGTTGGTTCATGGGTGTCAAAGGCACAGAGAACATATTTTGGTTCAAAGGATTTAAGAGCAGAGAGAAGCATAACGGTAAAGCCATATACTGCATTAACTTGGACTCCATCCCCTGTTGTAAGAGTCGAAGGGTAAGCATGGAAAGCTCTATGAACAATAGCGTTAGCGTCTATTGCAAGGAACCTGTCCTTCCCGTTAGTAGGTAATGTCATACATTGATTATACTAGAGAGTATTGTTAAATAGAAATAACCAAATTACTCTCATACTCCTCATCCTCTGTAAGTGCAAGCTGAAGGTAAGCATCTTTTGGCTGCAACCCTCCGTGAAGACTTGAGAATCTCTCAATCGACCTCAACAATCTTATATATGTCATCCTCTCACCATAGAACTTCTCCCTATTTCTTCTCCCTATTGCAACTACTGGATAGTCTCCATATTCTACAAAACGGAGATCGTTTCCCTGCCACCTAACAGTATCTGTTCTCCCAGTTGGATTAAGAACATATGTGTCAGGGATATCACGGTAACCCCAGCAATCTACAAAAAGAACATCCATATTTATCTGAGGATAGCTATGGATAAATTCAGGAGAATTCTTCTGATCTAGTTCCAAATCTTTCTTAGCTGTTTTTCTTGCCATAATAAGCTCTACTTTATAGACCCAAAGATAAGGGGAAGCTTCTATACCTTCAAAGTGCTCTTGTGGAGAGTTTGGGTATGCGTAAAAAGCCATCCTATTTGCAGAACCGGGTTCACCAGTAACAAAAACCTTCCTACCATCACTACTTATTGTGTAAACTTCTGTTGGCTTAATATTGTAAGAATCTCTGCCAATCCGGACACCTTCTAAGATTTTATCCTCCAGGACACCTTCTGTCTCAGAGATATTTTCTAAAACTTCTAGGTTATGAGCTAGCTCCCCGTCCTCGGGTGTAAACAGAACAACATATTCCTGAAGATCTTTTTGCTCTGCGGAGTTTTCAATAGAAGATCCTTCTGTAAAAATGTTTATCACGGTTATGGATAATAAAAATTTAAGAGGCAGTAATATACTTACATTCTATGAGCACCTCACCCTTCTGTCAAGAAAATGATTCCAAAACTTAAGGGAGTTACTCCTTAAAAATCTCTTCAAACTCTTCTCCTGACACAACTTCTTGTTCTAATAATTTCTTAACTAGTTTCTCTACATAATCCCTTTTCTCGTTAAGAATCTTCTTTGCATCTGTATATGCATTGTCTACCAAGTCTCTTACCTCTTGATCTATTAATTTTGCAACATCCTCACTATATTCCCTTCCCCCTCCATACATATAACCTAGATGTTTCGTTTCTTCCAAATCCCCATATTTAACAAGGCCCAACTTCTCGCTCATCCCGTAGTCCATTACCATTTTCTTAGCTGTCTCTGTAACTTGCTGAATATCGTTTGACGCACCAGAAGAAACATCATCTAAAAAGATTTCCTCCGCTGCTCTCCCCGCAACTCCAGTTCTTAACCATGCCAACATCTGTTTCTTGTAAAGGAATTTCCTCTCCTTTTCTGGCAAATAAACAGTCACTCCACCTGTTGCTCCTCTAGAAATAACAGAGATCTGTTCTACTGGGTCTGAACCTTCTGTAAACTTTGCTACTATGGCATGTCCAGCCTCGTGGTATGCAGTCTTCTTTATGTCATCCTCTTCTTTATCTCCCTTCTTCTTTCTTCCAAGCTTAACTTTCAAATAGGCCTCCATTAAATCTTCTTGGCTAATCTTCTTCCTATCCTCCTTGGCCGCCATAATTGCCGCCTCATTTAACAAGTTCTCTAAATCTGCCCCTGAGTAACCTATTGTTTTCTTAGCAACGCCATCTATATCTACATTATCTTCAAATTTCTTATTCTTTGAGTGAACCTCTAAAATGGCCTTCCTCTCTTTGTAATCTGGCATAGGGACATAAACAGACCTGTCAAACCTTCCTGGCCTTAAAATTGCTGGATCTAAAACATCTGGCCTATTAGTTGCAGCAAGAACAATAACATTTTCTCTCTCCTCTAAGCCATCCATTTCTACAAGAATCTGGTTTAGAGTCTGTTCCCCCGCTCCAGAGTGTAAAACTGTTCCCCTCTTTTTAGCAACAGCGTCTATTTCGTCTATAAAGATAATACAAGGAGAGACTCTTCTTGCTTTATTAAAAAGATCTCTAACCCTAGAAGCTCCCGCTCCTACCAACATCTCTTCAAATTCCGAACCTGAGGTATGAAAGAAGGGAACCCCTGCTTCTCCTGCTACTGCTTTTGCAAGTAGTGTCTTCCCCGTTCCTGGTTCTCCTGTTAAAAGAACCCCTCTTGGAATTCTTGCTCCTAAATTCCTATATTTCTTTGGATGCTGAAGAAAGTCTACAATCTCTGTTAATTCTTCTTTAGCCTCTTCTATTCCAGCTACATCTTCAAAAGTAATCCCCGTCTTCTTTCCCATAAGCAATCTTGCCTTACTCTGTCCGAAATCTAGAATCTTTCCACCAGATCCCTGCATATTCTTAAGCATTATGTATACCAAAACTAATGAGGCACCAAAGAAAATGAAGGTTATTACATCCCCAAGAGTTATTCCTAAGTTAGGCTCATAAAAGTCATTTCCCAAGTCTTTTATACTTATTTCCGCATCTGAGAGAATCTGGTAAAAATCTGCTTCAGGAGGTAAGAGAGCGTATTTTTGTGAAATCTCTCTATCTTCTCCTGTCTCTAAAAGAACCATATCATCTTTTAGAATAATTTTGTCGTAATTTTCTTCAGAGATATCTGTAACTATTTCACTTATAGATACCTCTTCTCCAGTAAAGGAGAAGGCTCTAAAGATATATATTCCGAGAGAAAGGATTACAGAAAACATTAGAATGACAACAAAACTAGGCATCTTCCCCTTCCCTTTTGGCAATGTTCTTATGTCTACCCTAACTACCTTGTCGTCCTTTTTTTTAGAATCGTCCATGATCTAGAAAATTAATTTATTCTGAGTACTCTGGTGGGAACTGGAATCGAACCAGTGACCTTGGGTTTATGAATCCCATGCTCTAACCTTCTGAGCTATCCCACCTAGGGTCTCATAATTATATCAAAGTATGTTTTAAAAGAGTATTAATTGGCCTTTCCTGTATATTCCCCACTCTCGGTGTTTATCCTAATAACATCACCATTTTTAATAAATAGTGGAGCCTGAAGTTTATACCCTGTTTCAACAGTAACAACCTTAGTTGCAGAGTTAGAAGTGTTGCCTTTAACAGCATCTACGGATTCTATCACTTTTAGATCTACCGTAGGGTTCTCTTTTATTGTAAGAACTTTCCCCTCATACATCATTATTAGATGAGAAGAACCTTCTTTCAAAAAGTTAGAATAATTACCTAAAGTTTCCTTAGATATTGGGAGGGTTTCATAAGTCTCAGAGTCCATAAAATAAGCATTGTCCTTATCTGAATACAAATATTGCATCTCCTTTGTCTCTGGTTGTATATACTCTACCTTTGTCCCTGCTTTGACAGTCTCCGTAAGAACTTGGCCTGTATCTAGTGCCTTCTTCTTCATTATTATTAAACCCCCTTGTCTTCCTTGGGTTTTTAATTTTCTGTCTATTAAATGAAAGACTCTTCCATCTTGGAGAATATACATTCCTTTTACTGGTTGGTCTGTCAACGGCATATTTCTATTTTAAAAAGTTAGTAGCAGAGATGATTCTAGCACAGAAGTTTTAAGCTTTCAAAGTTGTATGTATAATTAACAGTTAATATAAGTATAAGCCTTGTATGCTTGATAAAGAAAAAAATTCGCTAAGACCTTCGGAAAAAGATTATGCTGAGGCTGGAGTAATAACAAGCCTTAGTAAGCTAACTCCTATTGAAGAAGAGATCCCAAATCTCGCAAATAATGAAAAAATTTTCCTCTTACATACAGAAGAGGAAGTTAAAGAGAGGATCAGAGTTGTAGGGTCTCAGATTCTAGAAGATTATGAGGGTGTCGATAATCTTGCAATATTAATAATAGAGAATGGAGGACGAAGGTTCGGAGCAGAACTCTTAAAACATTTGGATCCTCTTCACCCCCTAGTTGCCTATGTAAGATTAAAAAGTTACACCGAAGATAACGAACAAAAGGAGGTTGAACAGCTTACCCCTGTTTATACTGTAATAGAAGATTTTGACGGTAACGAGAGAAAATTACCAATACCCATTAAAGAATTTTCCAATTATAGATGGCTAATAAGTGACGATGTAATAGATGAAGTTAAGACAATAATGAAAGCCGAAAGCATCTTAAATGAGGGGGATGTAAAGAATATAAAGATTGTAACCATGTTTAACAAAAATTCTCTTGATATCCCAGATTATTGCTGTTTCCCTGCATATAAAGACTTCTGGTTGGTAGGTGCAAATATGGGAAGAGGTGAGGATTTTACAACTCTGCCAACAGGACCATTATCTGTGGGGGTTTACACAAAGACAGAGGAGACAAAGGAATAAACACTTGGAAAATGGTTGCGGGGGTCGGATTCGAACCGACGACCTCCAGGTTATGAGCCTGACGAGCTTCCACTGCTCTACCCCGCGTTAAACAACAATCCGATTATACTAGCAAAACCTTATTATTTCAAATTCCTTTAAGGAAGAAGTCTGCCCAAACCTCATAGACCCCTTCTTGGGGTTTCTCTTCGTTGTTCCCCAGAAATCTATCTAGATCATCATCCGCTTGGGCTAAAGTTGCATCTGGGATAACAAAAATAAATTCTTTCTCTCCTGCGAAATTAAGCCTATCCCTCGCCTGTATTTCTAGATACTCTAATCCCTGGATATCCTCAATGAGAAG
>DAOTFQ010000039.1:0-5398 GCA_035446665.1 Candidatus Dojkabacteria bacterium
TATATATCCAAAAGGAAACGCCTGCTCTGGATCCACGGGACCACACCTTCATTTTGCTGCCTCAACAACCACCTCAGGTTCTTTTTACCCAAACATCGATTTATATAATGGTGGTTACTTGAGAATGGGAGAACCATCAGGGATTCCTCCAGCTGCAGATGGTTGGGACTGGAAACTACTGTTAGCAGGAAAGTTCGCTGTACCAATGATAGGACCAGGGGTCTTCATAACACAGGACTATCACGACCCTAATCTTAACTACATCAAAGACCCTCTTGAGTACCAGTACTATGCAACAGACTTATCAAAACTCGGAGGCTCAGCTAACACTATAGTGGTCGCTGCGGAAGCAGGGTATGTAAAGAGAGGTACTGATTACTGTGGCCAAGATTATGTGATTATTTATCATCCTGATTTGCATAACACGAAATATAGGACAATTTACGTTCATCTGACTTTTGGTTTGTAATATTCCTCTTCCTTCTTTTCAAATATCAAATATTTTGTTAAACTAATCATATTAAATTTTACATAACATATATATAATGCCTAAAAAGAAAAACACTTCTAAAAAAACTACCCCAAAGAAGAACAAAATAAAGGACACTAAAAATAAAATAGATCCTAAAAAGACCACCCCTAAAAAGATAGATCCTAAGAAAATCATCCCTAAAAAGGTAGATCTTAAAGAGGTAAAACTACCTAAAGTACAAGGTAAGGAAAGCTTTCAACCAGTATTAAAGATAGTAGGTATCGTTGTCTTAATAATTGCATCCTTAGCCTTAATAGATCTAGGTGTGCAATACATAAATAATGATTACAGTGTAGCTGTGGTTAATGGTAACAGAATAACTAAGAACCAATGGTATGAGAGATTAGCAGCTGCATACGGACCATCCATTGCTTCTCAATTAATAGATGAGGAGATCATAACAATGGAAGCTAAGAAGGCAGGTGTGAGTGTTACAGAAGAAGCTGTAGATACTGAGGTAGATCTAATCATAGAGAGTATTGGTGGACAGGAATCTTTTGACTCTGCGTTGGTAGCAAGTAACATTTCCTTGGAGGAATTAAGAGGCCAGATAAGAATGGACCTCTTAGCTACAGAATTATTAGCACCAAATCTAGAATATACTGAGGAAGATGTTAAAAAATTCTTTGACCAATATAGTGATGTTATCTTCCCTGAAGAGACATCTGCATTGGAAGAAGGAGAACTATTAACATTCGAAGATTACAAAGATAGAACAGAAGAGGTATATGTACAACAGGAAGTACAAAATTACAAAGCTACATGGTTAGCAGAAAAGAGAGCTGAGTACAAAATACAAGATAACTCTACTGGGAAACCAGAGTATGGATTCTTAACAATTACTACAAACATTATTAACAACCTTCTGGATAATATATCTGGAGAGGGAACTGTTGAAGAAACCCAAGCAGAGTAATCTCTAAGTTCTTTTAATAAAAAGGGGAGGCTAAGCCTCCCTTTTTTATATCTTCATCTTATTCCCCAGGTATTAGGCCTTCTCTGGTTCTACCAAACCATAACCACCTCTCCTTCTCCTATATATCATGGACATCTTACCTGTTGATTTATTTAGAAAAAGAAACTGATCATAACCTAACAATTCCATCCTCTCTATTGCTTCCGCTTCTACCATAGGGCCAATATCTTTAACACTCTTCCTTACCGCTATCTTAGGAACATAGTCAGAATAATCATCTAGATCTCCCTCTACTTCCTCTGTAAGTGCCTGAAGAGCCGCCTCCGCTTCTAAAACCTTCCATGGTTTAACACCCTCCCAATTTCCCTTCCTATCTCTGTACCTCTTCAATCTCCTATCTAGTGTATCCATGGCTAGATCTATATTGGCATACATATCTTCTCCGCTCTGCTCTACCCTTATTGGTGAATTAGGTAAAGTAATTGTAATATCTACTCTGAAATCTTCCTTTACTCCTCTACTATGTATATTTTCTTTAAAGAAAATCTCTATTGCAGTTGCTTCTTTTAAAAGGTTTTTCTTTTTCTCTATTTTCTCTGTAATATATTCTTTTAGAGAATCTGAGGATTCCATCCCTACAAAGGATATTTTTATTTTATCTTTTAACATTGTCTCGGAGAATTAATTTAGTTATATTAATATAATATAATTTTAGAGAAACGATTTCCAATCTAAATAAGGTTGCAGAAATATTACTGGAAATATATAATTGTCCTGTTGTTTAATAATCCGCGATAGCTCAATGGTAGAGCGAACGACTGTTAATCGTTTGGTTGTAGGTTCGAGTCCTACTCGCGGAGTTTCCATTTTTATTTCTTGCCAATACAAGCGTAATGTGTAAGCATACTTATTATTTTACCTACTCTACACCATGAAAAAAAGAATTAAAGAGAGTATCTCTGAAATCTCCAAGGAAAATGAAGCATATATTCGGTTAATAGAACTAAAAGAGAATGTAACCCAAACTCTAGACGAACAGATTAATAAATTCCTAGAAGAGAAAGAAATTGTTAAAAAAATTAAGTTTCCTAAAGTAAAATTTAATTGGAAATATCTCATTAGTATACCCTTCATATATTCTATGATTATTCCGACAGTATTACTACATATATTTATTCAAATATATCAACAAGTATGTTTTAGACTATATGGAATACCTTTGGTAAATCAAAGGGAATATCTCGTGTATGACAGGCAGCTATTCAGTTTCTTAAACCCCATAGAGAAGTTTAACTGTCTATACTGTAGTTATGTAAATAATATATTTAGATTCTCTACAGAGATTGGTGCTAGGACAGAAAGATATTGGTGTCCTATTAAATATTATAGAAAAATAAATAAATCACATTCTCAATATAATAAGTTTGTGAAAGATGCCAATTCTAGAGGAGAGATACAAGAAAAATGGGAAGAGTTAAGAGACTTCACTGACCTAGAGAAAAAATAGAATTGTGTGAGGTTAAGGAATATGGCATATATGGGGAGCCAAATTGTATGTTCGAACTTCGTTCAGAATACGGAGTTTACAATTTCTCCCCCTTACTATCAATCAAAGACTTTATCAAAAGATATCCACCAGTAGATATTAATACAAAGATATCATCTATTAATCCTATCCCTGTTGCCATACCCCCTGGTATAAAATCTATGGGAGAAACTATATAAATAAAAGATAGAACCAATATCCAGTTTTCTTTCAAAAATTCTTTTAACTTTTTCATAGAAACATCATAACACAATTGACCACCACAATATCCAGAAGTAACATGGAAGGATGATTAAGAATCCAACCCTCGAAAACTATACTTTCTGAATTCATTTTGCTATCATAAAACCAGATGAAACCCCTATCAAAATCACAAAAATATCCACTTCTTTTTTCTTTTGCAGTATTACTTTTCTTTGTAACAACAGTAATTATCTTCAATGGTATTGAGAGAGAAAAGATACTACTTGAGCAGCCAAAAGATATTGTAGTCGTAAACACATCCACAGTTGCAACCCAGATATATTGGAAAACAGATCCTGGCCAAATACAGAGATTACAGTACAAAAAGGAAACAGAAACAGGACTTTACAAAACAGCAAAAACAGGGATTATAGATATAGATATCCCAGACAAACAAAGAATATACTACACAACCCTTTCAGACTTAGAACCAAACACCAAGTATCTCTTTAGAATAGAATCCCAAAACAGGAGTTGGGACAATGGGTACTCCTTTCAAACGAAACCAATAGCCGAAGAATTATTCCTACCAGAGATAGCTACAGGGGAAACAGACAAAAAGAGCTTGATCTTAATAACTATCGAGGACGAAAAATATCTTCAAGACACACAATATCATGGCACCTGGGCTTTAGACACACAAGGGAAAGATTACACAACAGAAACATATGCCAACTATACCAAAGAAAGTGAATTAAGGAGTCAATTACTTGATATCATTTCACCCCCTGTATATGCCCAAAGTGGAGCCAATTGCCAAACAAATGTTCAAGTTAACGTTTCCACTTCTCCTAGCAAGGCAACTGTCACCAACATTCTAAATAGATTGGTCCCATCCTGTCCACTCGGAGGCTATCCTGACGAATGTTATGAAGATGTGTATTGTAGAGCACTCAAATATGGAATAGATCCTGCTTTTGCAATAACGATATGGTCAAGTGAATCTAAAGGAAGTAACTACGCTAACATATCCTCTGTTGAAGATTTCGGGATAGGCAATATAGACACCGTCCCTGTAGCCGATTTCGATAAGCAAATAGAATATTTCCTTAAAAACATTGCTGTTCCTTCATACACAGGAAGCACTTGTGTTTGGGATCCTACCTTTGAACAGATATACCAACCCACTTTAGGAACAGGAGTAATCATGTGGGGAGCAAGATTCTTAACAGGAGGTTGTACAACCTTTGATCAATTCGTAAAAGGGTATGAATATATGACCCAGATTAATCAGATTTACGGCTGGTACTCAAACAAAACCTTGACATGGCCTTTTACTGTAACTGCTCAACCAAGTGCTTGTAGTTACACTAGAGCATCTACAAACACCACCTATAACAACTGTGAAAGCAAAGGGACATCGACTCCACCTCTAGAAGAATCTGCAACAACAACAACAACAACAACGACCTATAAATGGTTGCCTGTCACTGGAATAGGAAATGATGGGAAACAAATATCTCCTGAGATTGATTTGCCATGTGAGTCCCTAGGCTGGAATGCATACTGCAAATGCATATGGAACTACAACATCAAACCTGGAGAATATACTAGAGATGCACAAATCGGAGAAACATGCACGGTAGATGGGAAAGTTATAACCACACCAAGCCCCACAGATCCAACCCCAGAAGAACCTCCAACACCTCCCACAACTACCTATAAATGGTTGCCTGTCACTGGAATAGGAAATGATGGGAAACAAATATCTCCTGAGATTGATTTGCCATGTGAGTCCCTAGGCTGGAATGCATACTGCAAATGCATATGGAACTACAACATCAAACCTGGAGAATATACTAGAGATGCACAAATCGGAGAAACATGCACGGTAGATGGGAAAGTTATAACCACACCAAACCCCACAGATCCACCTGAACCAGAAGAACCTCCTACACCTCCTGCACCTGAACCAGAAGGCTGCTGCTTATTTAACAACTCTGTCGAATACAAGGAAGTCAAAGAGTGTTCTGGAGAAATATTAGAAGATATTACCGAAAAAAACTGCCAGGAAAAGAATAATCGGATAAATATCACTAAGGGAGTAAATTTCTTTGTCGCCCCACTCGTTATAAATAGTAATGAAATTACAATCGGGACAGCCAAGGAATTAATAGATACCTCAAACAAAGAAATTCTTGCGGTTGGCCTTTTTAGGAAT
>DAOTFQ010000040.1:0-5134 GCA_035446665.1 Candidatus Dojkabacteria bacterium
GCTTTGTTAGTCTTCTTGTTGAGAAACTTCTCCTTGATATAAATCAGCCCCTTTAGGATAACCCAGATTCCAATGTAAAAGATTGGGGTATGCGTTATAATCTCGTGATGTATAAATCTTGGAACACTAAGCATAGAGAGTAGGAAGATATCGAAGTCAGGGAGTATTCCAAACAGAAGTGCACATAATGCAACCAATATCTGTTCACTCATTTTAAGGTGTTTGATTTTTTTACTCTGTATAGCCTCATTTGCTAAGTAGGAGATTGGTCCATGAGCTATATACATAGGGTTTTGGCTATTAAATTAGTATTAAATATTATACATATTCTTTCACTATTGATAAAATAGCCGTGTGAAAGAAAACATGATTAGAAATAATCCAATAGAAGCTCTGTCTAAAAATTACAGTTCCCTTAGGGAGGATATTTTAGCTTACCGAAAAGTTTCTGGTGTGGACTATGATTATTACGAACTTGCTTGTGAACTTTTAGGTACTCTTTTAGATAGGGTAGTCTGGCTGTCTATTTCAAAGAGAGAAGAGGATTCTTCCAAGGAAAGTAATGCAATTAAGCTACATAGGGGAGAGGGATTTAATCTGGAATCTTTATTGCAACTCGGTTATGAGAGGGTGGAGAGGGTATGGAATGAAGGGGAGGTATCTGTTTTGGGCGATGTTGTCATTATCTGGCCTTTTAGTATGAATAATCTTGTTAGGTTGAGTCTTTTTGGAAAAGAAGTTGAAGAAATATCTATAGTAGATGTCGAGAGTAGGAAGAAGATAAAGGAAGTCAGTGAAAGGACCCTTTTAAGCAAAGATAGTGAATTATTGGTAGGAAATGAGGAGTCTGCCAAGAGTATAAATATTAGTCTAGTAAGTAATCTTGGGGAGGAGACAGGTAGAATAGATCTTGGAATTAGAAATATTCCGGGGATAGAGGCTTACAGCACTAAATCTGCTCTTTTGGAGATATCTAAGAACTACAAGAATAGGGGATATAAGGTTTGGTATTTAACCAATAGTCTAGAGAAATATGACTTAGAGGTAGCAAAAGAGGTTAGGGCGATAATAGATGAGGTCTTCCCCGCAAAAAATCTTACAGAAAGAACCATTAAGAAGGGCTTTGTATCTACCATTGGCAAAGTCTTGGTTCTAACGGATCTTGAGGTCCTAGGAGAGTTAGATCTCTCTTCTTACCAGAAAAGGGATATTAATATGGATCCGGGGAGTGTTGAGATTCTCAAAAAGATTGTCCCTGGAGATTATGTTGTGCATGAAGACCATGGCATAGGGAGATTTGTTAAAGTTGTAAAGAAGGAGAAGGGTCCTTATATAGAAGTTGCATACAGGGGTGCAGATAAGCTTTTTATCCCACTCACAGCCTCAGACAAGCTAACAAAATATATTGGGACTGGAAGAAAGAAACCTGTTTTAACTGGTTTAAGTAGTGGGGTGTGGAGAAGGATTTCTAAGAAAGCCAAAGAGAGGGCTGAAGATATTGCAAGGGAGTTGCTCCAGTTATATGCCCTTCGCCAGAGTGTGGAAGGCAAACCCGTGATAAGTTCGGAAGACTCTCTAAAAGAATTAGAGCTTTTTATTGACCAATTTGAATTTAAAGATACAGATGACCAACTTATTGCGACCAAAAATATAATTAACGATTTACAGAGGGCTAGACCAATGGACAGACTTTTGGTAGGGGATGTGGGGTATGGGAAGACGGAAATAGCTGCTAGAGCAGCATTTGCTGTTGTAAATTCAGGTTACCAAGTAGCTATCCTTGCTCCAACAACAATTCTAGTTAAGCAACATTTAGCTGTTTTTAAGGAAAGATTTAATGGGTATCCAATAAATATAGCTTCTCTCTCAAGATTCTCTTCAAAAAAGGAGAAGGAAAAAGTTCTCGAGGACCTCTCTAAAGGTTTGGTAGATATTGTAATTGGGACACACGCTCTTCTTAGTGAAAAAGTCTTTTTTAAAAAGTTAGGCCTACTGGTTATAGATGAGGAACAGAAATTCGGTGTTAAGCAAAAGGAAGAAATAAAGAAGAAGAGAGTGGATACGAACGTTCTCTCTTTGACAGCAACTCCAATTCCTAGGACTTTGAATATGGCACTCGTAGGGATAAGAGATATCTCTGTTTTGGCGAGCCCACCAGAGGGGAGGAAGGAGGTCATAAATCACTTTGAAAGATTCAACTGGGATAGCGTCAAAAAGGCTGTGGCGTTAGAGCTAGAGAGGAATGGCCAAGTATATTTCCTACACAATAGAGTGAGCTCTATAGAGTTCGTTTACAACAAGTTGACTAAAATGTTTCCTCACAAAGTAGTAGGGGTTGTTCACGGTCAGATGGGTGTTCAAAAATTGTCAAAGACTATGGACGCTTTTGTCAATGGTAGTATAGACATTTTGGTGTGCACAACAATCATAGAGAATGGTCTAGATATCCCTTCTGTTAACACATTAATCATACAAGATGCTACTATGCTGGGACTCTCTCAAATGTACCAAATCAGGGGTAGGATAGGGAGGTCTAGCACACAGGCACATGCCTATTTTTACTTTGACAACCTCAAGGGGGATGCTAAGTTAAGGCTCGAAGCAATAAAGGAGTCCCAGGAATTAGGTTCAGGATTTTTGCTCTCAAACAAGGATTTAGAGATAAGAGGGGCAGGGGATATCCTCGGAAGAAACCAGTCGGGGACTATAAATTCCGTAGGTTACGGCCTGTATTCCCAGATGCTTGCTCAGGCAGTAAAAAGGATCCAAAATCTGGGTAAATAATTTTCACTTGGCAAGGGATTAACTTTCCTCTAGTATGTAACCATGTCTTCAGTCCTCTACCAAAAATATAGATCTAGTGATTTTGACGAAATCAAGGGTCAGGATCATGTTACAAAGCTTCTAAAGAATGCTGTAAAAACAAACCAGATAGCTCAGGCCTACCTTTTTGTTGGTTCAAGGGGCACAGGGAAGACTTCTACCGCGAGGATATTAGCAAAAGCCGTTAATTGTAAGAATCTTAAAAATGACGGAAACCCCTGTGGGGAGTGTGAACATTGCCAAAGTATTGCTACTGGAAGGTTTTTAGACTTAATAGAGATAGATGCTGCATCAAACAGGGGTATAGATCAGATTAGGCAGCTGAAGGAAAAGATTGAGTTTTCTCCTTCAGAGGGGAAATACAAGGTATATATTATAGATGAGGTCCATATGTTAACTACTGAGGCCTTTAATGCTCTATTAAAAACATTGGAGGAGCCTCCTGCACATGTAATTTTCATTCTGGCTACTACAGATGTTCATAAGTTGCCACCAACAATCCTTTCTAGATGTCAGAGATATGATTTTAGATTGGGCACAGATAAAGAGATAAAGGGTTTAATAAAGGAGATTACTAAAAAAGAGAAAATAACCATTGAAGAAGGGGCCTTAGATGTAATAGTGCAGAATGCAAAGGGAAGTTACCGAGATGCACTATCGATTTTGGATGTTATATATACAGGTCAGGAAGAGAAGCAAAACGAGATAACTTTGGAGGAAACAAGAAAGATATTGGGTCTTCCAGATTTTGACAATGTTGTTCTTCTTCTTAAGAATCTCTTGGAGGGGAATGGTAGTAAGTCCTTGGCCGTTATAGAGGAGCAAGAAGAGAAGGGAGTAAACTTGCAACAATTTACTAGTTATGTCCTAGATATTTTGAGAAGGATTCTTACCGGAAAGATAAAGGGGAAATTGGAGAAAGAATTTGATTTTGCTAAGGATATTGATATTAAGCTTCTTCATAGGCTTATAAATCTCTTCTTAGAGGCAGAAAACAAAATCAGATATGCTAACAACCAAGCTCTTGTTTTGGAGATGATAATTCCTGAAATGATGAAGAGTGGAGTAGGTCAAGATGTGGAGATAGTAAATAGGGATGTTAAAAAGAGGATTCCTAAAGAGAAGGATGAAAAGGCAGAGAAGAAAGAAAAGGAGCAAGGGAATAAGGAGGTAAAAATTGAAAGAGAAGATTTAAGTGTGAAGGAGATTCAAGATAAGTGGGAGGAGTTTGTTAATGAAATTAAACCTTTTAATGGTCATCTGTATGCCTTTTTGGGTGGTGCTAATATTATTAATTTTGACAAGGGCACATTGTTTATAGAGGTTCCCTTCCAATTCCATATGGAGAGAATTGAGGTTCCAAGGAGTAGGAATGCTATATCTGAGACTTTTAAGAAGGTTTATGGAACTAATTGTATAGTCTCTTGTTCTGTGAATGGGGATATTAAACCAAAGAGGGAGTCAGATGCAGATTTTGTATTAAGAAAGCTTCCTGTCATTAAAAAGAAGAAAGAAGAAGAAAAGAAGTCAGCGAAAGAAAAGGTTGTTCAAAACATAGAGGCAATATTTGATGGTATGTAGAGATTTCCATTTTAGGTTATAATAGGTTCATTATCTAAGTTTTTTTTGTCGTAATTATTATGTTAAATCCAGTAGAAGTATTAAAGATGCAAAATGAAGCTAAGAAACTTCAGAAACAATTAAAGGAGAGAAAGATAAAAGGAGAGTCTAAGAATGGGATGGTTGTGATATATATGAACGCAACCCAAGAATTTGAGGATGTGCATATAGATGACGAATATCTCTCTCCAGATATGTTTGAGGCTCTTAAGAAGGGTTTCAAAGAGGCTTTTAAGGACTACCAGAAGAAGCTCCAAAAGGAGATGGTTCAAGATATGGACATGGACCAATTAAGGAATATGTTTAGTAAGTAATATGTCTGTTTTACCTAAGAGTGTAGAAAAAGTAATAGAGGAGTTTAGTAGGTTGCCTGGGGTGGGGCCTAAATCTGCTGCGCGTATGACATACCATTATATTAGATCTTCCAATAACGACGCTTCTAAGCTAGCCTCCGCCCTTAATGATATGGAAGAGAATGTTAAATATTGTGATAAGTGTTTTAATGTTACTGATAAGGAAACCTGTTCTCTCTGTTCCTCTCCATTAAGGAAGAAGAATAAGATTTGTGTAGTTGAAGAACCTCTGGATGTTGTGGCTTTTGAAAATAGTGGTGTCTATGATGGCCTTTATTTCGTTTTAGGTGGTGTAATCTCACCTGCGGAGGGGATAGGTGAGGAGGAATTGAGGTTTA
>DAOTFQ010000041.1:0-5106 GCA_035446665.1 Candidatus Dojkabacteria bacterium
TAGCTTCTGCCGTTCTCTCTGTATCCAATTTCTTCTTAACTGCATCTCCTTCTCCATTGTAAGCAGCTGTTAATTCGTTCATTAGAATATCTTCAAATGACTTCCCTGATTTATTCCTGGCAGCATCTACAATCCATCTAATTGCTAAAGCTTCCTGTCTTCTAGGTGTTACTGGAACTGGAACCTGATAGTTAGCTCCTCCTACCCTTCTAGCCTTAATCTCTAAGGATGGTCTTACATTATCAACAACTTTTTCAATAAATGTAACGACATCTTTTTCTTTAACTTGTTCTGCTCCCTTTTCTAAAGCTGCATAGACCATCGTCTCTGCTATAGATTTCCTACCACCTTGCATGACCTTATTTATAAGTCTCCCAATCATCTCATTCTTGTATTTCCTGTCCTTCTTCTGTTCTCTTTTCTTTGCTCTTTTTCCTCTCATAATAGTTTCTTTAAATTAAAAACGAATTATTCCTCCATCTCTTCAATTTTAACACCATATTTGGATCTAGCTTTTCTTCTTCCCTTTACACCTGCGGTGTCATACTTACCTCTTACAACGATATATTTAACACCTGGGAGATCTCTTTTTCTTCCTGCTTTAACAAGAACAACAGAGTGCTCCTGTAGATTGTGTCCTTCTCCTGGAATGTAAGCAGTAACCTCCATACCATTGGAGAGTCTTACTCTAGCGACCTTTCTCAAGGCTGAGTTAGGCTTTTTAGGTGTCATTGTTTTAACCTGCAAACAAACCCCTCTCTTGAAAGGATTAGGCGTTTTCTTATATCTGTTCTTTAAAGGATTAAAATCTCTAGCAAGGTGTATATGTTTCGCTTTCTTAGATTTCGATTTCCTAGGTTTTCTAATTAATTGATTTATTGTTGACATAACGTCGTATTATATATTAAAACGGTCTAAAAATTAAGTTCTGGAATCTCTCTTATATCTTCTATCTTGGCTTTTTCTCCAACTGGAATAGGTCTCCCAATAATTACATTCTCTTTCATACCTCTCAGGTAATCCTTCTTTCCAAGTATAGCAGTACTTGTAAGTACTCTTACCTGTTCTTGGAATGATATCGCAGAAAGGAAACTCTCTGTATATAAGGCTGATGTCTTTATACCAAGGATTTTAGGGATAATCAAGGCCTTGTTCTTGCCTTCTTCCAAAAGAAGGTCGTTCTTAGCCTCTGCTAGGAATCTGTTTACTAGGGATCCGACCAAGTAGTCAGAGTCTCCAGAATCAAAGACCTTACCCAATCTAAGCATTTGTCTTAAGATAACCTCTATATGTAGGTCATCTATTGTCACTCCCTGCTCATTAAACACCTTCTGAACTCCATCGAGTATATATTTCTGAGCTGCAACTATATTAGCAACTTCTGCTAGTTTCTTAGGATCTACAGAACCTTCTGTTAACTGATCGCCAGCCTTAACTTCTTGTCCATTCTTTATCAAGACTTCCACTCCTGGAAGAACAGATATTGTCTCCTCCGCCTTAACCTTTCCTTTAACAGTTAGGATACCGCCTTCCAAAGATACAGTTCCGTCAAATGCAGCTTGTCTCTCTACCTCTTCCATATCTATATACATTATCTGACCAGATTTGACGTCCTGACCATCCTCCACAAGAACTTTCTTTGCCTTAGCTACGACATAATATCTTGTCATTCTCTTTTCTCCGATGATTGTGATTACCGCAGATTCATCTTCGGCAACTTCAATATTTGCCTTTCCATCTATAGAAGCTATCTCTGCCTCAGCCTTAGGTGTTCTTGCCTCAAATAGCTCTTCAATTCTGGGAAGACCTTGTGTAATGTCAATCTTTGCAACTCCTCCCTTGTGAAAGGTTTGCATAGTCATCTGTGTTCCAGGTTCTCCTATGGACTGTGCGGCAATAACACCGACAGCTTTACCCATCTCTATCTCTTCGTCGTTCTCTAGATTCAAGCCATAACACTTTTTACACATTCCCAATGGTGCCTCACAAAGTATTGGAGTTCTTACATAGATTTCTTCAATCCCTTCAGCAACAATCTCGTCAGCAATTTCCTTTGTAATAGTCTCGTTCTTCTTTGCAATTATTTTCTTCCCATTCTTCACATCTTGAGCCAAAACTCTTCCGTAAATTCTATCTTCAAAGTCCTCTCTCCTGTCATCGCTCTTCTTCATAACAAAACCTTCTCCTTCATAACCACAGTCCTCGGACCTAATGATTACATCGTGAGCTACATCTACCAACTTTCTAGTTAAATAACCAGAAGATGATGTCTTAAGAGATCTATCTGCAATACCTTTTCTTCCTCCATTTGCTGCAACGAAGTATTCGAAAGCACTTAGACCATCTCTATAGTTGCTCTTAATAGGCATTGGAATCCAGTTTCCTCTAGAGTCTCTAACAACACCTTTAATAGTAAGAACCTGCCTTGCCTGAATCTTACCCCCGTTACCTCCAGATTCAACCATCTGGTAAACAGGGTTGTCTTTATCTAATTTCTCCCATGCTTTGTCTGCTAATTCTCCAGCGAAGTCATCCCACATATCTGTTGAGATCTTAATCTTCTCGCCTTTTGTCATCAATCCCTGCAGGTAGTTTTCCTGTAATTGTTCATCCTTTTCTTCTACCTTCTTTATTTCGGTCTCAAGGTCAAAATCTACTTCAGAGTCTTCCATTGCAAAGGAGAATCCTAAGTCTGTAGCATACTTAAATCCTAATAACTTGAGATCGTCTAATATTTGAACAACAATATCTAAAGAGTTATCCTTCTTAATATCTGTAATTATGTCATTAACACTCTTTATATTGATCCTCTCATTTACGAATGGGAAGTCTTTGGGAAGAATACTGTTAAAGATGACTCTTCCTGCAGATGTATGATATGTCTCTCCCTTAATTTTTGCAATTATTTCTTCAGAAATACTTATCTCTCCTCTTTCATATACCTTAATTACCAACTCTTCGTTTGCAAATAGTTTTGGCTTCTCTACTTCCTCCATATCTGTCATAAGGAAGAACCCAATAACCATATCTTTTGCAGGAGTTGCTAAAACCTGACCATTAGAAATATTTACAATGTTCTTTGAGGACATCATATCCCTCTTTGCTTCTTCTTCAGCTTCTTCTGTTAGAAGAATATGCACAGCCATTTGATCACCATCAAAATCTGCATTAAATGCTTTACATACTAATGGGTGAATTCTGATTGCTTCTCCCTCTACCAACTTAGGATAGAATGCTTGAACACTATATTTATGTAGGGTTGGAGCCCTATTCAATAGGACTGGTCTGTTCTTTATAACCTTTTCTAAAATATCCCAAATAATATCTGACTCCTCTTCAACCATATCTTTTGCAATCCTTACGTTTGGAGCGAGCTCCTGATCTAAAAGTTGGAATATTACAAATGGTTTAAACATCTCTAAAGCAACAGATTTTGGTAAGCCACACTGATCAAATTTCAAACTTGGGTCTCCCTCAATAACAGCCCTTCCTGAGTAATCTACTCTCTTTCCAAGAAGGTTCTTTCTGAAGATTCCTTTCTTTCCTCTTAGATCGTCCGTCAATGACTGGTAAGGTAATCTCTTACTATTCATCATTGGCTTAGATGGTCTGTGAGAGTTATCTATTAGGGCATCTACAGATTCCTGTAGCATTCTTTTCTCGTTTCTTAAGATAACTTCAGGAGCACCTATCTCTATCAGTTTAGCAAGTCTGTTATTTCTATTGATAACTCTTCTATAAAGATCGTTTAAGTCCGAAGTTGCAAACTTTCCTCCAGATAGAGGAATGATTGGCCTTAATTCTGGCGGTAAAACTGGTAATATATCTAAAACCATCCATGTTGGACTGATTTCATTATTCTTGAACCCCTCTAAATACTGAACTCTTCTTATTATTTTCGCCCTTTTCTCACCTCTCTCTTTGTCTGCCCTTATTCTTAATCTCTTTATTTCCTTATCTAGATCTAATTTCTCTAAAAGCTTTTCAACAGCCTCTGCACCCATCATTGCTTCAAAGAAGACTAGGTCTCTCTCCATAAGGTCAGAGAGCTCGTCTTCGGAGATAACGCTTCCAACCTTAACTCTTCCTATTATCTGAGCAATTCTTTCATAAAAAGAATCTATCTGTTCCTCTTTTTCTGCAAATTCCTTCCTTACCTTAGCAAGAGCCTGGTTTCTCTTATGCTCTATCTGGCTAATTTTGAAGTCATTCCCTTTATCTTTAGATTCCTTAATTTCTTTAAGTTGCTCCTCGTATCCTGATTCTGTGACCTTAAGCTCCTCCTTAAGTTCATCTTCTAACGCGGTAACCTCCTCTTCTTTAAGGACCTCCGCCTTTTTAAGCATCTCGGCTCTCTTCTGCTTGTCTATCTCTACAACCATATATCTGGTGTAGTAGATAACAGAGAGGAGTTTCTTATGAGGAATATCTAAAACGATAGCCATTTTATTAGGGATACCATATGCAAACCATACATGTGCTACAGGAACAGCGAGTTCTATATGACCCATCCTTTCTCTTCTAGAATCCTTAGTTGTAACCTCTACCCCACACTTGTCACATACAATTCCCTTATATCTAATTTTCTTATATTTTCCACAGTAGCATTCATAGTTTTTTGTAGGACCAAAGATTTTCTCACAGAATAATCCATCTGGTTCTGACCTAAATGTTCTATAGTTAATAGTTTCTGCTTTCGTAACCTCTCCATAGGACCATTCCAAAATCTGGTCTGGGGATGCGAGTGTTAGTTGCAGAACATCGAAATTTTCAAAACCGTTTTTATTTTTCTTCATCTTCTTTAACCTCCTCTTGAGTTGGCTGAGTTGAAATTAAATCCAGATTCAGGCAAAGAGCATTCAGCTCCTTAACCAAAACTTTAAATGACTCTGGGATATTTACATTCTCTATTTTATCCCCATGTATTATTGCTTTATATGCAGCTGACCTACCTTTAATATCGTCAGACTTGATAGTCAACATTTCTTGAAGCGCATAAGGTGCAGCATGTGCTTCTAACGCCCAGACCTCCATCTCTCCGAATCTCTGCCCTCCCATTTGTGCTTTGCCACCGAGAGGCTGTTGAGACACAGCTGTGTATGGTCC